>NZ_JAVRCE010000026.1:0-86214 GCF_034530915.1 Nostoc sp. DedQUE09 | reverse complement strand
AAGTTCCGAGTTCTAAAGCTGAAGTTCCGAGTTCTGAGGTCAAAGTTCCGAGTTCTAAAGCTGAAGTTCCGAGTTCTGAGGTCAAAGTTCCGAGTTCGGAGGTTAAAGTTTTGAGTTCTGAGGTCGAAGTAATAATCTTTCCTATCAACTCTCCAGTCCCCAATTCCGCTTCCTCACTCGCTACTCCTTACTTTCCACCCTCCATCTATTAATATGATCCAGGCAGAAGAATTTGTAGAAGCTGCGCGTAATCTTGGTTTTGGGTGGTACACCGGTGTACCCTGTTCTTTTCTCACGCCTTTTATTAACTACGTCATCAATGACGTTCAACTTAAATATATCTCCGCAGCCAATGAGGGAGATGCAGTAGCGATCGCAGCTGGAGCCGCAATTGCTGGAAAACCCGCAGTAGTGATGATGCAAAACTCTGGTTTGGGGAATGCAGTTAACCCGCTAACCTCCCTCACTTACATCTTTCGGATTCCACTGCTGCTGATTTGTACCTTGCGAGGCGATCGCGTGTTGCAAGATGAACCGCAACATCAATTAATGGGGCAAATCACAGAGAAATTGCTGCAAACAATGACTATACCTTGGGAATTTTTTCCCACAGATGCAGCACAAATAGAACCCGTTCTGCAAAGAGCCACAGCCTATATGCAACAAGAACGCTGTCCTTATGCTTTAATTATGCGTAAAGGAGCGATATCTTCGATGGGCTACGCCAACGCCCCTCATGCCCTCACTCGTTCTTCTATCCCCGAACGAGAAAATAGTAATAGCGCTCATATTCAGCAAAGCTTTTTTCGCGATCGCAAAGAACAACGCATTTCTCGCAGCGAAGCATTAGCTCGGATTGTGGAACTTACCGATCCAGAAAACACTATAGTAATTGCCACCACCGGATATACGGGACGCGAACTCTTTGCTAGTAAAGACAGCGCCAATCATCTTTATATGGTTGGGTCGATGGGTTGCGCTTCCTCAATGGGATTAGGATTATCCTTAGCACGGCCAGACCTCAAGGTAGTAGTAATTGATGGCGATGGGGCAGCATTAATGCGAATGGGTAATTTTGCTACCATCGGCACTTATGGCGGTGCTAACTTGACCCATATTCTTTTAGATAATGAAGTTCACGATTCCACAGGCGCACAAGCCACCGTTTCTGCGGGTATATCCTTTGCCAAGATTGCGGAAGCGTGCGGTTACGGCGTGACATTAGCCGGAGATGACCTAGCGATTTTAGATGCCTTATTTACCGCAGATAGCGACACTAGACCTAAATTCGCTCATCTGAAAATCCGTCCCGGAACTTTAGAAAAACTACCCAGACCCAACCTCACCCCGGAAGCAGTTTTACAACGCTTTATGAACCATATTGGTTCTAACTGGCAACTCCTAACTCCTAACTCCTAACTTTGGTAATGATTTTACTAAATCCCGGCCCCGTCAATTTGAGCGATCGCGTCAGAAATGCGCTGTTGCGTCCTGATTTGTGTCACCGTGAGGTGGAATTTTCCCAACTTCAAACCAGAATCCGCGAACAGCTACTTCAAGTTTATGGTCTTGGAAGCGGCTGGGCAGCAGTTCTCCTCACCGGTTCTGGAACCGCCGCAATGGAAGCGATGATTAGTAGTTTAGTACCCACAAACGGGAAATTACTAGTCATTGAAAACGGTGTATATGGCGAACGACTATCCAAAATCGCTAAAATTCACGGCATTGATTACATCACACTTTCCCATCCTTGGGATGCCGAAATAGATATCAACGCTTTAGTCAAACTCCTGGATGAAAACACCGACATCACCCACCTTGCTGTCGTCCATCACGAAACTACTACCGGTCGCCTAAATAATTTAGCGGAACTTGCACCAATTTGCCAAGAACACCGCATCAAACTATTAGTAGATGCAGTCAGCAGCTTTGGTGCTGAGGAATTAAATTTTGCAGATTGGGGAATCACCGCTTGCGCTGCGACAGCGAATAAATGTCTGCATGGTGTCCCCGGAGTGTCCTTTGTCATCCTGCAACGGGGTGCACTGCCATCAGTAGATGCAATTCCCCGCACCTTATATTTAGATTTAGCAACCTATTACCAGCAGCAAGAACGAGGCGGCACACCTTTTACCCAATCAGTACAGACATTTTATGCCTTAACAGAAGCTTTGCAAGAAATGACAGAAGCAGGAGGTTGGCGTGCCAGATACAGCCATTATAACCAACTTGCTACCTTAGTCAGAGACGGGTTAGCCTCAATCGGAATTAAACCCTTACTTCCTCTTGGCAGTTCATCCGTTGTCTTGAACGCCTATTACTTGCCAGACGGTTTCAGCTATGAAGAATTTCACGACCAACTGAAAGTACGAGATTATATAATTTATTCTGGACAGGGAAATTTAGCTCAATTAATCTTTCGAGTCTCGACAATGGGAGCCATTACCCAAGCCGACATGGAACGCTTTGTTGGCGTTGTTAAACAAATCATTGGTAATTCATAATATTCTCTCGTTCCCATATTTCAGATGGGAACGATGAACGAGGAATAATTACGAATTACGAATTACGAATTATTTTAACAAGGCATCAAACCATCAAATCTCCCTATTACTGCCATATCTTCTTCATCTAACTCCGCCGGAATCCCACTGCGAATCAATTCCGAAAAGTCTTCATTGGGAATCATCACAGTCAACGTGTACAAGCGAGTAGAACCAGTATTTTTAATCAAATGAGTACCAGTGGGAGGCACTAATAAACTATCTCCAGCTTTGATCGTAGCACTCTTGCCGTCACATATAGCGATCGCTTCCCCTTTGAGGACGAAAAACATTTCCACCGCCCACTGATGGCGATTTGGGGGTGTTTGCCCACCAACATCAAAAATTTCTATGCAGCAAGTCAAAGAAGTATTAGCATTTGTCGAATCGAAGATAATTGCTAATCGATTCGAGGCGTCGGGACTGATGCGATATACTTGGTAATCTTTGCTAGATTTGATAACCGGAATTACACAACGAGTAGCGTACATTTATTTATCCCCTCTGAAGTTATCGATGGGTATGAAAATTTCTAAAATCCGAGTCCTGAATATTAACTCCTCACTCTTGTACAGACGCGATTAATCGCGTCTCTTATCACTCCTCACCATTTTGCAGCGCTGTTAAAATTCCTTGCGAGTCAGTGACAAAACCAAAGCATTGTTTAACATTATATAATGTCGCCAGCCAACAAAATTCAGGAGAAGTTGTCGCGGTGCAGTCTTTAACCAATACGCAGTCATATCCTAAGAAGTTGGCATCACATAAGGTAGTTAGCACACATTGATCGGCATTAACACCAGCAAAAAATAATGTTGTCCTTCCCAAATTCCGCAAGATACTATCTAAAGGTGTATCCCAAAACCCACTCATGCGGTATTTATCCACACAAATATCTTCGGGTATCTGTTCTAGCTCGTCTACTACTGCCGCAGCCCAACTACCTGCCATAAGTACTCTAGCACCATTGCTTGGTAGTGGATCGCCCAATCCCACACCTTCCCCTGTGGGATTATAGACGTGGCGCGAATTAGCACTAATATTGAGCAAGTCGGGACGATTCCCCCAATTTACCCAAATGACTGGAACACCAACCTCACGCAGTTCGGGAAGTAAGTTGTTCAAAGGTTCAATAGGCTGACGCGTTGGAGTTACGTCTACACCGATATGCGCTAACCAGCCATCAGGGTGACAGAAGTCGTTTTGCATATCAATGACGAGGATAGCAGTCTTTGCCAAGTCTAGGCGCAGGGTTTTAGTTTCTGTTGATAAGATAACGGGTTGTGGGGTCTTTTGAGGACGAGTGATATCTGCGATCGCATCATTCACTGTCCACGCATTTGGCGCAACTCCCAATGTCCGTAATGGTAAATTCATAAAATTCCAGTACCCAACACCATTTTCTATTTTGTAACTTGAAATTCCAGTCAAAATACAATTACTTAATCAAGGTTAAATATGGTGAACTACCTACACTTACCCGTAAGGAAAGTATAGGCTTCCCAATTCATTGGGGATTAGTAGGAGTTTGCCCCTTATCGTCCCCTTAATTCAAGATGAATCTCTCACCGCAGGTATGGTATCTGGGGAATCAACCCAAAATCATCTCGACGCAAATCTTGCTGATAATTATAATGTTGCAGTTAATGTGTATTTGGCAACTCTTGTGTGGAACGGTATAAAGCGCGAAGTCGCAGTACTGAGGATGGATACGTCGTCCGCTCATTGGAAGGGTACTACTTGAGGATTATCATCTCAGCATAGACTTTTGTGATGGATATTTTGTAGTCCTGAGTAAAAGCTAATTAAATCAAACTTGACTATTTATGAATGAAGAAAACAATCAGAATAAAATAAACCAACAACCACCAGTAAGCGATTCTAGCAAAAAAGAAGATAAAAATCGCAGAAATTGGTGGATTGAAATTGTTTCAGTAGCGGCAGTATGTTATCTGATATTTAGCCTAGTTAGCCCAATATTTATCGAACAAGGAAAACAACCAAGAAAGATAGAAGCTCCCGATATTATACTCATTGCCATTGTTTTATTGTTCAACTCCGGTTTGCTCAATCGACTAGAGGATTTTGGAATTTCTAAAGATGGCGGGTTTACAGCTAAGTTTAAAGAATTAAAACAAGAGGTCAATGAACAGAAAAAACAAATCGATGAGCTTCAAGCCCAACAGCTAGAACAACTAGGAAAACAGCAGAAAAATTTAGAACAAACACAAGCTTTTATGTTTGGTTTTTTGCTTGCCAAGAAGGATTATGAGAAGATCGATCAGCTTTATAAGCATTCTAAAGCAAAGACGAGTTATGACTTTTATGTATCAAACAATGTAGGTGATGAGTTAAGACGGTTACGAGATTTTAAATTAATTAAGACGAACTCTGGTTATATCAGTGATGTGGTTCAAGCGAGTAATTATGGTAAAAACTCAATAGATTTGACTAAATATTTTCATGTTACAGATTTAGGCGAACAGTTTTTGTTAACCCGTGAAGCGCTACAGTCTAACAGCCAGCAAGAAATTAAAAATGCTCAGGAAACTCCAAAATGAATAGAGAGAGGCGATCGGTGTTAGCTTTAAGAGCGAAGCGTTGCATGAGAGCAATTCACTATGTCGTCAGCAGCAATTACCACCGTGATCAAAATGATGGAGTCTTTACCCGTTGAAGTACAAGATCGGATTGCAGAGCATCTGCGGGAATACATTGACGATCTACAAGATGAAATTAGATGGAATGAATCGTTCCAGAGAACACAATCAAAACTTATTGCTGCTGCCAAACAAGCTAAACAAGAAATTGCAGAGGGACAAGCCACTGCAATGAACTACGACCAGCTATGAAGTCAGCAGTACTTCCTTCCTTTTGGTTTGAGTATCGACAGTTGAGCAATGAAATTAGGCAAAGTGCCAGGAAAGCATATCGGCTTTGGGCAGAGAATCCATTTCACCCGTCTTTACATTTCAAGTGCATCAACAGTCAGGAGGGGATTTGGTCAGTAAGGGTAACACGAGGCTATCGAGCACTTGGAGTTTTGGAAGGAGATACAGTGACATGGTTTTGGATCGGTAGTCATGACAATTATGAGCGTTTCTTTGGGTGAGTCTGTATATTTAGTCCGATTTTTTTATGAGTTTACCCAAGAACAGCATCGCAAGTATAATCTGCCAGCCGATTCATGTTGATGAAGATCCTGATGAACCCAATGCTAGCTAACAAATCACTGCACCCGATCGCCTAGAAGTTATATCCTGGGTATTCAATATTATCTGCCACCAGTTATCTTGGTCGTTATGTCGTTGTGTGTATCTTTACATAGTGAGTACATTTCAAGATTGGTTCTGGGAAATCAAAGAGTGCGGACAAGGCCCTCATTACTATTTCAGTGCCACTTTTGCTCCGTCTGATGCTGAACGCCTTGCTGCTTTGCTGCGCCAGCATCCACTGTCAGGTTTTGAACGTTGCCACTTTGTTGGCAAATTAATCAATGCACCATGCGGAAATTCCAATACTCCAGGTTCTTACGATTTGTATGTTGACCAGAGAAACTATGCTGAAGTAGTGTCGGGTATACAAAGAGATGAACCTATAGTTACTGTTGCACACTATGTCTGGCAAATTATTGGTGTTTGCGATCGCAATTTTGGCATTGAGTCTGGTTATGGTGGGATAACTGGCACAGATAACCAAACTGACACCTCGCTGATTGTAGCGCTGGCGCAGTCACCAGAACTCACCTTAGTTGATTGGAGAGTCGTTTCTGGGGGAGACGGTTACGCATCGGTGTTTTTTAGAACTGGCACATCAGCCGCAGAATTGCTGGCTTACTTGCAGATGCAGCCAGAAAAGCCTGACTTTGTACAAATAGAAAAAGAGTTACGTTTAGCTTTATCAGATCCAGCATTGTCTAAAATTTATCGTTTGGGCGAGTGTAAAATCAATGGTTGGCAGCTAGAAGCGATCGTTTTGCATAATATTGAAAAAACCACAAGCTATGGTGGCGAAGGATGGGACATGACACCACACACCAGTGAGCTTTCTAAAGTCGCCCAAACTGTTAGCGATAAGTGCCAGATTCCGGGTTGTGCAGGGGGTGCTGCACACGCGCCAAATGACTTCTACACACTCATTGGTAGCCATCTTAGCTTTGGCTACCCGCGCCAAGAGGGGTAATTTTAAATTGGAATTTGAATCACAAATTCTGTACCCTCTCCCTGTACAGAATTAACATCTAAAGTACCGCCATGTTTTTCTACAATAATTTGCCGAGCGATCGCTAATCCTAATCCTGTACCTTTACCGACAGATTTAGTTGTAAATAAATGGTCAAAAATCTTTTGTTTGACTTCATCAGACATTCCCATCCCATTATCTT
Organism: Nostoc sp. DedQUE09; assembly: GCF_034530915.1. Lineage (NCBI taxonomy): Bacteria > Bacillati > Cyanobacteriota > Cyanophyceae > Nostocales > Nostocaceae > Nostoc > Nostoc sp. DedQUE09. The sequence continues at coordinate 79,287 of NZ_JAVRCE010000026.1, read as the reverse complement.
GAATGTAAATTAAAACATGATGTTTGTCTTCACTAAAACAAGTTTTAATCTCGATTTTATTATTAATGTCGTGAAAATTATGTCCAATATTGGACTCCTCTAGAGCATCAATGGCATTTGCCAATAAATTCATAAATACTTGATTCAGTTGACCAGGAAAACATTTGACTAAAGATATATCTCCGTATTTTTTTACAACTTTAATCTCTGGATGTAATTCTGATGCTTTTAAGCGATGCTTCAGAATCAAAACTGCACTGTCGATACCATCATGAATATTAAAAGCAACTTTGTTTTCTGTATCTGCTCTGGAAAAAGTTCGCAAACTATTGCTAATACTCCGAATTCGATCTATTCCTAATTTCATCGAAGAAATCATTTTTGGCAAATCTTCTCGGATATATTCTAGGTCAATTGCTACAATTTCTTCTTCAATTTCTACACCCGGATTTGGGAACTTTTCTTGATAAAGCTCGATGAGGTGAAACAAATCTTCAACCAAATCAACAGCAGGTTGGATATTACCTGCAATAAAGCCTACAGGATTGTTGATTTCGTGGGCTACACCTGCAACTAAATTACCTAATGCTGACATTTTCTCGTTTTGCACCAGTTGTAGTTGCATTTGTTTTAAATCTGTAAGTGAGTGTTCTAATTGTTGGGCATTCTCTTGCGATCGCTGATAAAGAGAAGCATTTTCTAAGGAAATGGCAGCTTGTGAACACAATAGATTTATTACTTGGAGTCTATCATGAGTGAATACTCCAGCAATGAGATTATTTTCTAAGTAAAGTATGCCGATTAACTTCCCTTGATGGAGAATAGGGGTACACAGCAAACTCTTGGGTTGTTGTCGGATAATGTAGGAGTCAGAGGTGAAGGAATTTTTCACAGTCGCATCATCAACTACCAATGTTTCTAAAGTGCGTTTGACATAGTTAATTGCGGTTAGAGGGATAGCTTGGCTAAACTCAATGGGAATAGATTGCAGAATAGTTGGCTCTTTCTGGAATGTTGCGATTGCTTCGATCGCCCAAATATTATCCTTGAGTAAAATTAAAACAGATTTTTTGGCTCCGGTATTCTCCATCACCACTTGCATTAATGTTGACAACAACTTTTCTAAATGAATTTCGCTAGATAGTGCTTGAGAGGCTTTGAGAACACTTGCTAAATCTAAAGCTTCGGAAATGCTGGTACTAGTGGATGAAATTGTCATACCAGCATTAAAAGTAGACAGAGGCATTTGATTATGGAGGGTAGATGCTATTTCTGTGGGATTGACGCGAATTGTTTCCCATTGGAGAATCGGTGCGAGTAATTGAGGATAACGTTTTTCTAAGTCATAAACTTTGGCTTTTGCGCCCCAACGAACATAGCAGTAGTAAGCGTTTGTCAGATATGTTTGGGCAATTTGTTCTTTACCCCATCCTAAATAAAATTTGGCGGCGAGTTCCTGAGCGAGAGCTTCTTCTTGGATATATTCGTTTTCTTTTGCTCCTTGAATGGCGCGATCGTACATTTCCATTGCTTGGATATATTCGCCAAGAATGCGATAGCGTTCAGCCTCTACTAGGTGAAACTTATGTAAATGATTCATCGGCGCATGATGCGCCCAATTCTGCATTTTTTCCTGATTGGTTGTAACCCGTTTTAAAATAAATGCTTGCTCATCTTCAGAAGCATTATAATACACGGCTAATTGGCTCAGAGAATCATAAAAATGAAATAAAGGAACAATAATACTGCCAATCAGACTATCTAAATAATTCAGTGCTATTTCAGCATTTTCAATCGCATGAGTATACTCACCAAATAAATAGCAAAGAATTAATTTATTAAAATACAATGAACAAATCATGCTTTTGTCATGACTTTGGTAATGAAGTGGTAACATGATTTCTTCATTGTAAGCGTCACCGATTAAACGGCAAGGATTTTCATTTTTTGAGAGCAAGTTAAGTACTACCTGCCGATACAGTTCATTTCTAAGTAACGATGGTTCTTGATGAAGTTGTGCAAGTGCTTGACTATAATTCGCTATTATTTGTAGTACACAAGATAATTCTTTACCAGCCAAATATGAATTCAAGCAATAAATAAATGCACAGTAACCAGCAAATTCTAAATCTCCTGTTTCTAGTCCGGTAGAATAGCCTAATTGGATAGGATGTAAAAGTTCTCTAACGTGATTTTTCCAAGAATTCAAAGAGCCATAAACAACTGCATAAGTCTTAGCTATGAATTCTTTAGCATTCAGTTTATCTAATAATCTGAGAGTCAGTTGACCGAATTGATAACCAGATTCAACATCTCCCAGAAAAGTATACAGAATCAGTCCATAACATGAATATCCATAGAGAGAATTAGCAGTATTTCCATACTTGAGGGATAAAATAACCTGTTTGAACAATATTAGGGGATAGAGTTCTGGGATAACTAAATAAGCAGCAGCAGCTATATTTGTCAATATATTCATAGCCGCTAACTTATCTGGCTCCGTCATTATTTTTAACTCTAGTAAGTCTTCAATGGATTTACCCTCTAAAGCTAATTGTGTCTCCTGTAGTCCACGAGAAATATCTTCTGGTTTTGGCTGTTCTGGTAGTTCTATGTCCAATAATTTGAGAACTTGGAGTCCCGTTTTTATCGCCTCCCACATTCTATTTTGTGCTACCTGAGATAATATTTTTGTTTCGTAGGCTTTGACTTGATCGCTCAGTGTTTTGCCATTTTCTAATATTACTTGTACTAATTGCTCCATTTGTTCAAAATTACCATTTAGATGAGCTAACTCGGCAGATGTCGAGTACAGTGCCAAAGCCAAATCATACTGATATTGCCAACAATCTTCTGTGAGTAACCTAATACCAAAATTTGTATATTCTATAGCGGCTTCATAAGCAGTCGAAATCTTCGCTTTATGACTTGCAGTTAGATTTAATTTTGCCAGTTCTTCTCGTTCTTCTGACTGAGTAACTAGTTCAACTCCCAAATTTAACTGATTAACTAATTTAAAGAGATATTCTTCGCGCTGTTCAAGGGAAATATTCTTCAAAATTAATCGTCCAATTTTGAGGTGTACTGTCTGTTTTTGGTCTTCGGGAATTAGAGAATAAGCAGCTTGTTGAACGCGATCGTGCAAAAACTTATAGGAACAGGAGCCAGAATCTAACATCCAAAAATCAGAAGCAATTAGAGATTCTCCTGACTCCTGTTGATAAAACTTGTAAACTTCAGTTGTGGGGATGACCAAACCTTCTTGCAAAGCTTTCCATAGGTCTGCTGCTGTCTCTGATAGAGATTTTTCATGGACAATTGCGAGAGTTGCTAAGTCAAACTGATTATCAATAGAAGCTGCAAGCTGCAAAACTTTTTGAGTTGCTTCTGGTAACTTCTGCAACTGAAGCACCATAAACTCTACCAAATCATCAGTAAATGCTAATGCTCTAACCTGAGCAATATCACATTGCCAATGACCCATATCAAAGTTATAGTTAATTAACTTCTCTTCGTGCAAAGATTTGAGAAATTGATTAGTGAATAATGGGTTTCCTTGAGTTTTCTGATATATTAAATCTGTGAGAGTTTGGGTAATTGCTAAGTCACATTTAAGAGTATCATTAATTAGATGATTTACATCTGTGCGATTAAGATTTGTTAATGCAATAGTATTAAGACAATCTCTAGATTTATTAATCTCTTCTAATGTCAATATTAACGGATGCCCTGGATAAACTTCATTATCCCGATAAGCACCAATCAATAACATATAGTGAATTTCAGCTTCATTCATCAGCAATTGTATCAACTTTAAAGATGCTGAATCGGCCCATTGTAAATCATCAAGAAACATCACTAAAGGATGCTCCTTGGTTGTGAAAACTTGGATAAATTTCTGAAACAGTAAATTGAAACGATTTTGTCCAGCAGTCCCTGGAAGTTCAGAGGCTGGCAGTTGTTGCCCAATAATTTTTTCTAGTTCGGGAATAACTTCGATAATTACCTGAGCATTTTCACCTAAAGCTGTTAAAATTGCGGCTTTCCATTGTTCAAGTTGAGCATCGCTTTCACTAAGTAATTGCCCCATTAAATCTCGAAATGCTTGTACAAAAGCTCCCAAGGGAATGTTGCGTTGGAATTGGTCATATTTCCCTTTGATAAAATAACCCCGTTGTCGCACAATGGGTTTATGGACTTCGTTAACAACGGCAGTTTTACCAATACCAGAGAAACCTGCTACTAAAATCATTTCTACCCCCCTTAGTCCCCCCTTGCTAAGGGGGTATTCTGGGGGGTGAGCTACTCTATCAAATGCTGCGAGTAAGCTTTCTACTTCTGCTTGCCGACCATAGAGCTTTTCTGGGATGATGAAGCGATCGCAAATATCTCGCACTCCTAACTCAAAAACATCAATCCTGCCAGTTTCTCGCCACTGACGCCAGCAAATTTCTAAGTCATACTTCAACCCCAATGCACTCTGATACCTATCTTCGGCATTTTTCGCCATCAGTTTGCTGATAATTTCAGACAGAATTGGGGGAATCTCAGGATTGAGACTATGTACCTGTGGAGGAAGCTTTGCTAAATGACAATATACCAACTCCATCGGTTCATCAGATTTGAAAGGTAACTCTCCGGTGAGGAGTTCAAAAAAGGTGACACCCAAGGAATAAAAGTCGCTGCGGTAGTCAATTCCCCGGTTCATTCGTCCGGTTTGTTCGGGAGAAAGGTATGCTAATGTCCCTTCTAGAATATTTGGATTAGTCAGAGTTTGCGTTTCTCTGGAAAGTAAGGAGGCGAGACTAAAATCGATCAGTCTTATATCTTTTGTGGTGGGGTTAATCAAAATATTGGCGGGTTTAATGTCTTTGTGAATCACCCGATTGTGATACAATCCATCAAGAATTGAGACAATTTGCAAAGCAATGTGAAAAAATGTCTGCAATCCATCAGCAGTTCTCCCCATCCCCTTATCTTCCCACCTGGCCATCTCTGCTTGGAGAGAAATGCCACCCAAATCTTCCATAACTAAGGCATAGCTGTTTTGATAGTTCTCTAGACTATAAGTTTTGATAATGCCATCAATATCTAGATTTTTCGCAATGGTGTACTGATTGCGGAATCGCACGAGTTCATAAAATGTGGGATACTCGCGCCGCAACAGTTTAATTACTACCGGCTTTTGATCTGATTCTCTAATACCACGATGCACTAGGGTTTTAGATCCCGAATAAATTAGTTCATGTATTTGATAACCGGTTAGCGCCACCATAGTTCTCTTTTCCCTACAAGGTTAATTTTTTCCTGTTTACATTGATTGTTCCTATTAATACAAATGTGCTTAAGGTTTGGGAAGACTATTTTGTAACAAGATATGAATGTGCAATCGCTAAATTCTTATTTACAGCATCAAAACTCTAGTAATTGACTACAAAACCACAAATAAAGGCAGATTTTGTGTATGCTCTGTGACTAAGTGCCTTAACAATACCTTTTCAGGAGTAAACATGGAACGCGCCATCTCTGCATTGGGAATTTTAGTTTTTCTCAGTATATGCTACGCCTTCTCTGTTAATCGTCGTGCGGTACGTTGGCGAATAGTGGCGTGGGGTTTGGGATTGGAGTTTGTGTTTGCACTAGTGATTCTTAAAACTGCTTGGGGTTTAAATGTGTTTAAATCTCTGGGAGATATTGTTGGTCAATTTTTAGCATTTTCTGATGTTGGTGCAAAATTTGTCTTTGGAGAAAATTTTAAAGATCATTTCTTTGCTTTCCAAGTGCTGCCGACAATTATCTTTTTCTCTGCTTTCATCAGCGTCTTGTATTACTACGGTATTTTACAGCGAGTCGTAAATGTGATGGCGTGGGTAATGATGAAAACGATGAAAACTTCGGGTTCTGAATCTTTATCCTGTGCAGGTAATATCTTTTTGGGGCCAACAGAGTCGGCGCTGATGGTAAAACCTTACATAGCGAGTATGACGCAATCGGAACTCCATGCCGTGATGACGGGTGGTTTTGCCACAATTGCGGCGGGAGTACTAGGAGCATATCTCTCCTTTGGCATCCCAGCAGAACACCTAATTGCTGCTTTTTTTATGACTGCTCCCACATCATTGGTGGTATCAAAATTACTTTACCCTGAAACAGAAATATCAGAGACGGCTGGTAAAGCAAAAGCATATATAGAAACTAATTATGTAAATGTAATTGATGCTGCTACTACCGGAGCAATTGACGGCGTGAAGCTAGCGGTTAATGTTGGGGTGATGATTATCGCCTTTTTGGGGTTATTAGCTGCCCTGAATGCACTTTTAGGATGGTTAGGGGCATTTGTGGGCTTACAGCAACTCTCATTACAGTGGATTTTGTCTTTTCTCATGGCTCCCGTGGCGTGGCTAATGGGCATACCTTGGGCTGATTGTCGGCAAGTTGGGGCTTTATTGGGTACAAAAACAATTCTCAATGAGTTTATTGCTTTTTTGGATTTGAAGGCACTAATTGAAAGTGGCAAAATCTCTCAACGTGCAGTAATTATTACAACTTACGCATTATGTAACTTTGCAAATATCGGTTCAATTGGCATTACCATTGGCGGCATTGCAGGGATAGCACCTAATCGGCAGCATGACTTAGCTCGCATGGGTGTAAGGTCGATGATTGGCGGATTGTTAGCGGGTTTTATTACCGCTTGTATTGCTGGGATGTTGATTTGAAAAATGTTAGAGAGACGCGATAAATCGCCGTCTCTACAGGGAATTTATCCATCAATTATTTATTGACAGACTACTATTCATCTGTAGAGTAGAACTGTTGGGCGTAAAAACGGGCATACCGTCCTTCCTGAGACAGGAGGGAGGTGTGAGTACCAGCTTCAACCACCTCTCCTTGTTCGATTACGAGAATGCAGTCAGCCCGACGAACGCTGCTCAAGCGATGGGCAATAATAAACACGGTACGGTTTTGCATCACTCGTTCTAGTGCTTCTTGAACTAGTGCTTCTGATTCAGAATCGAGGGCAGAGGTGGCCTCATCTAGGATGAGAATTCGCGGATCGTTGGCAACTGCTCTGGCGATCGCTAATCTTTGGCGTTGTCCTCCCGATAGGTTAACTCCACGTTCGCCCACCCAGGTATGATAACCCTGAGAAAACTGGGTGATAAAGGAGTGAGCGTTGGCAATCTTTGCTGCTTCCTGAATCGCTGCTAAATTTAATTCTTCTTGACCGTAACCGATATTTTCAGCGATCGTTCCCGAAAAAAGCGTAACATCTTGGGGAACAATGCCAATTTGATGGCGCAAGCTGGTAAGTGTGACATCACGGATATCAATATCGTCAACCAGAATTTGACCCCTCTGAGGGTCATAGAAACGAAGTAAAAGGTTAATTAACGTCGATTTGCCGGCTCCAGAAGAACCAACCAAGGCAATGACATCACCAGGAGAAGCGTTTAGGCAGAGATCCTTAAGCACTGGCTGGCTGGGATTGTAGGCGAAATCAACGTGACGATACTCTACCTTGCCCATAACTCGTGGCATTGCCTGAGCATTCGATTTTTCGCTGATACTAGGTTCTTTCGCCATCAGTTCAAAAATGCGTTCAACAGAAGCTTCGGTCTGTTTGTACTCGTTGTAATTGCTAATCAGCATGTCGATTGGCTGAATCAGTATAGCCACAGCAGCTAAGAAACTGATAAACCCTTGAGCTGTCAGCTGATTCTGAGAAATCTGCCATCCTCCTAATAAAAACAGCAGTATAATACTAACTGCTTCCAAAAAACCGACAACGGGAAACTGAATGGATTTGAGTTGTAGAGCGCGATACTTCGCTTGGCGATTGATTTCTGCTTCTTTATTGAATCGCTTCACTTCATATTCTTGGGCTGCAAAAGCTTGAACTACACGAATCCCGCTAAATACTTCAGTTAGCATCGCCGACAAATTGGAAACCTGGTTTTGGCTCTGGCGAGATAGCACAAGCAATCGCTGACCAAATTCCCCGATTAACCAAGCCATTAAAGGAGCCAAAATCAAACCCGCAAGAGTGAGCGGCCAATTCAAGTAGAGCATGTAAATGGGAATTGCAATTAACTGCAACAAATTGGAAAGAAACTGATGGGATAACTTGTCCACAATTTCGCCAACGCGATCAATATCTTCAGTTAGGCGATAAGTCAGGTCTCCTGTCTGTGTGGTTTCAAAGTAATCTAATCCAAGTTTGTGCAGGTGAGCATAAACCCGCTTACGCAAGTTTAAAACCATATTCAGGGCAGCAGCGATCATAAAGACATTCTGCCCGTATTGACAAAGCCCTCGAACCAAAAATACTAAAGTAGCCAGTCCGAGCCAGTAGGCAATCTGGTTTACATTTCCCTGGCCAAGATAAAAAGCGACCTGACCTGCTAAATAGGGCACTGCTAGGGTGAATAACACAAATCCTAGAATACAAGCCAATCCCCGAATTAACAGCGACCATTGGGGCCACAGATAAGGCAACAGTTGCCAGTAACTAGAGCGGACTTTCATAGGTAAGTAAGAATTCAGGAGTCAGAAGTTTGGAGTTTGGAGTCAGAATTCAGAATTTAGAATTCAGGAGTTACGAGCAAAGCCAGAAATGCTCCGCCTCCGGTCAGAATTGAGGTGTATTACGGCGTTAGCCTACCACACCATGTTACCCAACCGTGCCGACTCCTGAATTCTGACGTAATATTCTACTCAGTTTCTCCTAGAGAGTTTAGTAGAAAGCGGGCAATTCTCTCAGATGCGCCGGGTGGGCCAAATCGCTCAGGGCCATTTACTTTGCACTTAGCGAGGTAGTCTGAATCTTCTAAAGTTTCGACTACTCGTTTAGCTGCTTGCTTGAGAATCTCAGGGGTTGCTGGCTTAGTGCCGATGGTTTGAGCCGAAATGCCCGACAGCCGCGTTTGCGCTTCTGCAAATTGATAGGTAAATTGAGGGCCCTCTCCGGGAATCTGGATGATCGGTTTCCCCATCGCTACAGCTAAATCCACTGCCAACCCTGCCATGCCAATTACGAGGGTAGAGTAATACAAGATATCACTGAAGGCATCTGAGTAACATCTCACTTCTACAAGCGGTGATTCTTCAGCAGAAGTTCCTGGAGGAAAATAACTGAGTATGCCTTGATTCAGTTGCCAACCTTGACTTTTAGCAATGTCGTCTAATTGCTCCATCAAATTTGGTACTAAGGCGGCGCGAAACTGGAATCCTGATTCAGGCATCACTTTGGCGATTTCTACTACCAGTTGCAACTGCAAACTGAAATTTCGCGCGGCTTCCGGCATCCGCGATCCTGGTAAGAGTGCGATCGCAGGAATATCCGGTTTCAGGTACAAGTCTTTGCCAGTGGGGACAACGCGATCTAAAGCCGGAATCCCACCAAACCTAGCCTTAGCTATACCTTGCCGTTGGAGATCGGAAGCTGTATAGGAATCTCTAGTAAAAACTGCCAGACATCGAGAAGAATTAAGGTCGTGCCACAGCAGTGGATTGATACGCAATTGCCCTTCATAGAGGGCAGAAAGACAAGAGATAAACGAAACGAAGGGACGCTTTGTTAAGTAAGCAAATGTTTGGGAGACAAAATCCCCAGTAGACATAATTAAATCGCAGTTAGGAGCATACTGCAACACCGCTTGTAATTGTCGCCACGTTAACCCAATCAATCCCGATTGAAAATCTTTGAGCATATAGAGGCGCTTCATGTAAAAGAATCCGCCAGAGGGCATTGTTTGTGTGGGCCCAATTATGGGAATATCCAAGCTGCGGTAAGCTCTTCCTTCACCCACAATCGGCATTGCCGCCATCTCAAGAGAAGGACACAATTGGCGCAGGGTCTGAATAACATGAGAGGTATGGTTGTCCTCTCCGTGGCCGTTACTGATAAACAAGATTCGCTTAGAAGGCATCTTGGGGTTTGGATAAATCTAAAATGTTTGTTTGGTGAGATTTTTAACCTACATTGGGTGAGTAGGCTAAGAGATTGATAGTATTTTTACTATTGAGAGTTTGTAATTTTATAGACAAATCTACAAAGTTACTTTTTCTGTTGTAAACCGGAATGGAATTACTCCTAATCCCTGTTTTGCAGACGCTAATCTATCAGAGAATACAGTATTAGGAGTACAAGCGCTATGGGTGAATGGCACTAAGAAAAGCCCAATGGCTTATGTTGTCTTGTTCCCAGCCTGGAGGCTGAGAATGTATTTAAAAGAGCCTCTGTCTATTAGACTTCTTGGCATTTGTCGGGAAAAGGGGAATGGGAAAGGGGGAAAGGTTTGTTATTTTCCCTTTCCCCTTTAACCTTTACCCTTTTCCCCTCTCTTGCAAAAGTGCTTTTTGCAAGAGACTCCATGAGCTACGCTCACAAGGAACAATGAAAATGTCTTTTCCTCCTGCCTCACTTCGACTACGCTCAGTGGCCACCTGCCTTCTGCCTTATTTTCAAGGCAGGTCTATTGTCAAGCTATTGGAGACGGAGCCTTCCAGAATAGGTTCCCAGCCTCCAGGCTGGGAACCAGGCAAAGCAAGGGCAGTATTTTAGTGCTATTCCGCTATGGGTACATTGATCTGAGTTCAATTCCAATATGCAGTAATTGCTGCAACTTCTAGATTATGTAACTACTTGGCAAATATCGGTTAAATATTCTATTTTGTTAAAATTCAAATTCTTTGTAGATACTCAGGTGGCACGCGATCAACTAACCAAACACCATTAGCAGAACAATAGAAGATGTAACCTGCCTGATGCATTGCCGCAGTATTTACAGCAAAAACCACTGGTTTTCCATGTCTTGCACCAACAGTTTCTGCTGTTTCTATATCCTTTGATAAATGGACATGATGTCGCGACATTTTGCAAAGTCCTGTTTGCAGAATTGACTCTACAGATTTGTGTCCTGTGCCGTGATAAAGCTCATCTGGAGGAACTACAGCTTCTAGTTGTAAATCGACTTTTACACTATGTCCTTGGTTCGCACGAATAAGATTACCTGTAGAATCAAAAGAAAAGCGTTGCTTCTCGTTGGATTCAACTACCACCTGTAATTCTTGGCGGGTAATCGGAAACTTATTTTGAGCGCAAGCGGTAAGTAAGTCATCAACAGCAACCCAACCACCAGGAGCAAGTTTAATGCCAATAGCATCCGGTGTATGTCGCAGATATTTGCTGAGATATTTGCTGATTTTGACCAGTCGAGAATCACTCATTTGATTAAGTAGTCATTTGTCATTTGACTCTCGTGTTGCAGTTTGATTGTAGTTAATATATTTATACTACAGCTATAGTTTTTTGTAGCACATAATTTTTATTGATGGTTTTATTTGGTGTAAATTGACAGAATTTGTCTTCCGATCATAGCTAATGCCACTCCAACGATCGCAATGAGTGTCACCTTGCCGCCAGGAACAAGTGGTTGATTTGTGCTATCTGAGTTTTCACGTTGCTTCCAACTCATTAACGCCGGAATAATTCCACCTAAAACTGAAATACTAAATGTTCCAGTGTAATCTAGGGCAGTAAAAAAGATGCTGGGGTTAAGCGTTCCGAGAGTCATCGGCGGGAAAAGAACCAGGGAATAAAGGGGTAAGCGGCTAGAAAGTTGCCACTGTGTAGGTAGGAAAATATCTTTGAACAAATCCAGTAATCCGTACACAAATCCAATGAATGATGTGACGATCGCAAACTCTGAAAAAATGGATACTAGCACTCCTAACCATTGCCCCGCGCCACCTGCTCGGAGAATCTGTAGTGGATCAAAAATACTTGTACCATCAGAAGTGCTATGTAGAATATCGGGACTGACGCTTCCTAAAATTACGGCATTCCACGCTAAGAACATAATTAAAGGAATCACAGAACCAATAAAAATGGACTGACGAATTTTGCGGGCATCCCCTTCGAGTTGCGTCACAACTAGCGGCACAACGTTTTGGAAAAACAGCGCTACAGACATCACTGAAATGGCACTACCAAGGGCACTCCAGTTTTGAAATAATAGTTGGGCACTCTGAATATGCCTTCCTCCTATAAATAATAGTCCTAAGAAGGAAACGATGACAATTCCGACAAAGGCGCTGTTTAATTTCTCAATAAACTTTTCTCGCCCAAGATACATAATGCCACCAAATAAGAGCGTGAAAGTCGTTGTACCCACCCACGTAGGCAATATCTGCATACCCCAGACTTTTGCCGCCGCCGCTCCTAAAATCTCTCCACCTTCGGTGATGTATGCTACCAAGAGAGCATAGTGCATAAATAAATATGCACCGCCAGCAATACGCGCTCCCACCTTACCAAGGATCTTCTCAACAACTCCTAAAAAACCTATACTTGAAAGCCCTTCTGTTCGCATCGTGTTTAAGCTAACTTCTGCAACCAATAACCCCGAAACTAGAGCATAGAGCCAAACTGCAATGAGTCCAGATGTGGATGGTACAATCCCAGATGGCAGCGTAACGGCTGGTAGAGCGAGAATCCCAGCCCCAACGGTGGTTCCTGCAATCAATGCAGTACTTCCAAAGACACTACCCGGTTGATGATTGAGTTTTTTTCCATCAAATTCGAGATGAGAAAACAACCGAGTGACTTGCTCTGAATTTTTTAGAACGGTCTTTATGGGAACCATACTGAATATCCGTACCTAAACCAAATAATATTAACATATGTAAATATTATTCGTAAAAGCCCTGATATTCTTGGTTTCTCAAGCAGATTTTTTTGCTAAATAAGCGATCGCTCACATCAACCCCATTACCAGAAGTGCAATTGCAGTAACTATTTATACCAAATATTTATAAAATCAAACTAATAGATAAATTTATAGCTAGACTTATAGCTAATAGATAGATTTAAAAAATAACAGAGCTAGATGATGCAAATCACTGTTGAGGTATCTGAAAATTAATTGAAGAACTTTCTACTATAGTTTTAGCAGAATTTGATGCCCATACAAGATTTAAAGCAATGGCTGCAACTGGCAACCCAGAAGAAGGCTTAAGAATACTAGCTAAACTTGATGGTCTGACAGAATAGAGCTTATAGGGCGATTATGCAAACACTAACCGGAGGCGATCGCTCACATCAGCCCCATTAGCAAAAACGCGATATGAGAGTATGAATATAAAGCTTTTATCCTGCTATTAGTGTTGCTGTCTTACTCGTCGCGGTAAACCTCTTGACGATGCCCTACTTTCACAACACTAACTATTAATACATCATCAAAAATATTGTATATAACTCGGTAACTGCCGACTCGGATTCGATAACCATTGTCCGAATCTTCTAGCTTAACAACCCCATTAGGGCGGGGATTATCAGCTAGCTCGTCAATTTTTGTTTGTATCCTTGTCCGTACTTTTATAGGTAATTTTTTAAGTTGTTTAAATGCAGCATTAGAAAATTCAATTTTATATTGATTCACTAGCTAATTCTCGTTTAACTTGCTCCCAAGGAATAGTACCATTTTTGTTAATATCTTCCCGTCCTTCATGTAAAGCTTTAATATCCTCTTGGTCTTCTGCTTTACGAATATCTAAAAGTTCTATGACATCCTCTAAAGTATCTTCATAAGCTTGTTCTAATCGCTCATAAATAGCTTTGATTAAAGCTTGTTTTCTCGTTGTAGTTTCCATTTTTACCTCAATTCCAAAATATAGTGATTTTAGCTTCAATAAAGTTACTATAGCCTATCACTATAATTTTACTGTATCAGCCGATCCAATAGCCGTTTAACTGAATAAATGCCCAATTTGCATAGAAACTTTGCTGGGAATTTAACTTTTCAATCCAATCCCACAGAAAACAATTTACCAACTTGCGCCAAATCTACATTTCCACCGCTGATGATGACACCAACTCTCGCCTCTGGTGCTGTCACCACACCTTCGAGTAAGGCTGCTGCTGCGAGTACTCCGGTAGGTTCAACGACAATTTTCAGACGTTCCCACAAGAAAAACATGGTGCGAAGAATCGCTTCTTCCGATACCGTCACCATATCATCGACGTAATGCAGCACTAAGGGGAAAGTAATTTTACCAAGGCTGGGAGTCCGCGCACCATCAGCGATGGTATTAGGATTTTTGACAGTTTGCAGGGTTTTGGTGTGAAAAGAGCGGGTAGCATCGTCGGCAAGGGCTGGTTCTACGCCGATAACTTTACAATTGGGTAAAAGTGCTTTAGCTGCGATCGCACATCCTGAAAGTAATCCGCCACCGCCACAACAAACTAATAATAAGTCCAACTCACCAACTTCTTGAATCAGTTCTAAAGCAGTTGTTCCCTGTCCGGCGACTACATGGGGATGATCGTAAGGAGGGATGAGTGTCAAAGAGCGCTCATCTGCTAAATTTTGGGCTAATTCTTCTCGGTTTGTTTCTTGGCGATTGTATAAAATTATCTCTGCACCATAACCACGAGTAGCAGTTTGTTTCACAGCAGGTGCATCATCAGGCATGACAATAGTGGTGGGAATATTGAGTAATTGTCCAGCTAAAGCGATCGCTTGGGCATGATTTCCCGATGAATAGGTGAGAACGCCTGTTTGTTTTTGAGCTACCGATAGTTGGGCTAAGGCATTGTACGCACCTCTAAATTTAAATGCCCCCGTGCGTTGAAAGTTTTCGCACTTAAAGAATACTTGGCTATTGGTGCGATCGTTAACGATTCTAGAAGTCAGCACAGGTGTACGGTGAGCAATCCCCAAAATTCGCTCTTGTGCTGCCTGTAGGTCAGTTATAGTAACCAAATTGTGCTGTGGCATTGATGACGAGATTAAATATTCTTGCTCTTGTTTATATAGATACAGATTTTTATATTTGCGTCTAATATCCTGGATTGAAGTATACTCGTTTCAGGTAGATAGCATCATTTATTGTCTGTATAAAAATAGCTACAGCAAAATTATATATTGCTGTAGCTAAATTTATAAAACTTAAATTAATTAACCTACATTCGCCATTTTTTTAGCATGAATAAAACATCTGAAAGTCGGCAAAAAAAAACTGCTCTAATTACAGGAGCGGCTAGTGGGATAGGCTATCAATTAACCCAAATTTTTGCTCGTCATAGTTATAATCTGGTATTAGTAGATAAGAATGAAGAAAAACTTACTGAAATTATAGATGAATTCCCGCAAAAGTTTGGCATTTCTGTGAAAATTCTAGCTAAGGATTTATCTATCCCAACATCACCAGAAGAAATTTTCACAGAACTACAGCAAGCATCCATTAAGATTGATGTGCTGGTTAACAATGCTGGCTTTGGTACTTATGGAGCATTCAGCGAAACAGACCTCAGCATTGAACTGCAAATGCTCCAGGTAAATATGGTCAGCCTGACTCACTTAACAAAGCTATTTCTCAAGGATATGGTCGAGCAAGACTATGGAAAAATATTAAATGTCGCCTCAGCAGCTGCTTTTCAACCAGGGCCTCTAATGGCAGTTTATTTTGCTACTAAAGCTTATGTCTTATCATTTTCAGAAGCGATCGCTAATGAATTACAGGGTACAGGTGTTAGCGTGACTGTTCTTTGCCCAGGGCCAACAGCATCAGAATTTCAACAAACAGCAGCAATGGAAGATTCAAAGATTGCTAACGTTAGCAGAATGATGGATACAGCAACCGTTGCGAATATTGGTTATCGCGGCTTAATGAAGAACAAAACTGTTGTTGTTCCTGGTATGAGAAATAAGCTATTGACTGAAAGCGTTAGATTTACACCCAGAAATCTAGTAACAAAGGTTGTGAGAAGTATGCACGAACTCAAAAAAAATAGGTAGTTTGAGATCTGGCTTTTCACTCTTATTTAGCTTTCACATCGTAAGCTCCGCACCATAACTATACTCAGTTTAGTGTCGGAATATAAGACGATTAATTACGAAACGCCCTTAGCTCGACTTTATCCATTTTTTTCGCAACGCGATACTCCTGCGGAGTCAATACTTTTCGGTTAACGGGGAAAGGGGAAAGGGAAAAGGTTTGAATTCACCTTTCCCCCTTGCCCTTTAACCTTTTCCCAGGCAAAAAGAGAGATTGTTAGGCTTATCCGAAAAGCATTGCCTGCGGAGTCTTTGCACAATCGCTTAAGCTGAAACTTTTGTAGGGCAGTAGTTTTACTTTTTTAACTTCATCTATAATCTGTGACGTGGAAAAAGTATTTGCCAAAACGCTAGGGTTTTTGCCGGATAAAGAAAGCGAGTTCTTAATTTTGGAAAAAGTCGAGCTTAGAAAATGTTTGAAAAACTTTTTACTGTTTTTATGTTGTTAATGAATTTGGGTAGCTCTGTTTGGAGCGTGTATTGAAATAGGAGATGCAGATGGTAAGACTTTAAAAGAAATTATTTAAGTATTTCGCTTAACCTATGAATCATTTCGCCCCGTAAAGTTTCCTGAAGCCGAGCGGTAAATTTCTGTTGCATTTTACTCAACTGCATTTTGTTTTTCACTATACTTCCTAACAAATAAAGCTAATCTGCCTTCAAATTGTACTAACTGTGCGCTAAACCCTAATCCTATGGCACTCAAGCCGGAATTTGGAATCACGATTAGCTTAGTCCTTTTTGTTGAAGAGGTGTAAAATGGCTGACTATCGAATTTATGATTCTGATCGCAATGATCCTCTAGCAGTCTTTCAATACGATACTAAGATAACGGGCACACAGTTCAATAATCGTCTGCAAGGTACTAATTCTAGCAACCTTATCGTAGGAGGTGCGGGAAACGACACGCTTCTTGGTGGTAATGGAAATGATATCTTAATAGGCATAGGTAATTATAATGAAACAGGCAAAGATGTTTTAACAGGAGGCGGAGGAGTTGATATATATGTGGCTGGCGACGGTTACGCTAACTACTACAACAATCCTGCTGGAGATGCCATAATAACAGACTACAACTCGTCGGAAACTATCGTCATAAATGGTGATCGTGAGTTAACGTTTGTGGCTAAATCTGTTGCAAATGTTGGAACCTCATCTCCTGATCTGATAATATCTGCGCGCAATTTGTCTCAAGTTATTATTCAAGACTTTGGAAGTAGCAATAACCTAAATTTCTTTAATACAGACTACGCAGGGGAGAACGATCTTGGTGGTGTCTTTTTAGTGTAGATAAACTTCTTCCTTTCTGCATACGTGCAGGGTTATACTCAGTTCATTTGCGAAGAGGAAGATTTGCACGTGAGGCGAAAATTCAATCGCGATCGCCTATACTCTTTTTAAGAAAACCTGATTAGCAGATTCTTTATTATAAAAAATCTGCTAATCAGGTTTAGCCATTTGCAAAAATCGGTCAAGATTACGTCTAAGTAGGTGGGCGGGAAAATTTATAAGTATGTCATTGCGAGTGAAACGGAGTGTAACAAAGCAATCGCAAGAACTTTGACGATTTTACCTTTTGTGACCTACTTATTTAAGAGTTCTGGCGTGGAGAGAATGCGGCTTTCACCAATCTTATCAAATGCAGGTGTAGACCAGCGATCAACTACTTTACCTAGAATTGACATTTCTTGAACTAAGCGGTCAAATTTATCAGGGGTGAGAGATTGGGGGCCATCGGATAAAGCTTTTGCTGGATTGGGGTGAACTTCAATCATTAAAGCATCTGTACCAGCTGCGATCGCAGCCATTGCCATCGATGGCACATATTCAGACCTACCTGTACCGTGGCTAGGATCAATCATAATTGGTAAATGGGTAAGCGATCGCAATACCGGAAGCACCGATAAATCTAAAGTATTCCGGGCATATTTGCCATCAAAAGTTCTGATTCCCCGCTCACAAAGAATCACATTGGGATTTCCAGATGCCAAAATATATTCTGCTGCCATCAGCCACTCGTCAATTGTGGCAGACATTCCCCGCTTCAGTAGGACGGGTTTATCTTGAGCGCCTACCTTTTTCAGCAACGAGAAGTTGTGCATATTTCGCGCTCCGATTTGGATTATGTCAGCTGTTTTCGCCACTGCTGATAAATCCGCAGCATCCATCAGTTCTGTGACGATACCTAAACCTGTAGCTTCTCGCGCTGCTGCTAATAAATCTAAAGCGCTTTCACCATAACCTTGAAACGCATAAGGTGAAGTGCGGGGTTTGTAAGCTCCGCCACGTAGAAACTGCGCTCCTGCTGCCTTTACCCGCTTTGCTGTTTCGACAATCATCGCTTCATTTTCAACGGAACAAGGCCCGGCTACTACTACGATTGGATGATTTTCGCCGAAATAGATATCACCGTTAGGTGTTGGTACAACAACTTCGCTGGCTTCTCCATGTCGGAATTCTCGACTTACCCGTTTGAAAGGTTGTTGCACTCGTAATACTTGCTCAATCCAAGGGCTGAACTCTTGAACCTGTAATTTATCGATGCTAATGGTATCACCAATTAGCCCCAGCACAACTTTATGAGTGCCAACGCTTTTTTCTACCGTGACTCCCCAAGTCTCACTTACTTCTTGGCTGATGCGAGTAATTTCTTCAACAGGTGTACCGCTTTTAAGTATGATAATCATCTTTTTTTCCTTCCGTATAGTTTTTGGGTGTAATATATTGACCCCTCTCCAAACCTCTCCCCGAAACGGAGAGAGGCTTAAAAACCTTATTTTTTCATTGCTCCTCCCTCTCCTCGTAGGAGAGGGAGGCTGGGTGGGAGAGGTTCGTCTAGTGCAAAAATTCAGCAAGTTGTTCTAGTTTTGTCCAAGCCGCGCCGCTTTGCAGAATTTCCTTGGCAAGGGTAATACCTTTAACACAACCTGCTAAAACATCAGTTTCGCCATCAATGGCTTCACCAACTTGCAGTGCGAGGGCTGTATTTAAAGCGACTACATCTTGCTGCGCTTGAGTGCCTTTACCTTGGAGAACTGCCTTCAAGATTTCGGCATTTTCTTGGACATCGCCACCGCACAACGCCGCAGTCGGTGCAAAACTCAAACCAAGTTCTTGAGGATTGAGCGTTAGAGAACGCACTTTTTTATCCTGGAGTACAGCTAAATCAGTGACATCTGCTAAACCAGCTTCATCTAAACGTTCCCGTCCGTGAAGTGCGATCGCTTGCTGACATCCCAATTGGGATAAAGCTTGAACAATCTCCTCTAATAAAAGCGGATCGTTGACACCGATAATTTGCCCTGTCGGTCGCATGGGATTTACTAGCGGGCCGAGCAAGTTAAAAACAGTCCGCACCTTCAAAGTTTTTCGCAAAGTTGCGATCGCTTTGAGTGCAGGATGCCAACCTGGAGCAAACAAAAAGGTGATTCCGATTTCACCTACTGCGGCTTGCACTTTTTCTGGAGTAGCGTTGAGATTTATACCCAAAGCTTCCAGCACATCAGCCGAACCAGTCTTGCTAGATGCGGAACGATTGCCATGTTTGGCAACTTTTACCCCGGCGGCGGCGGCAACAAAGGCGACAGCAGTGGAAATATTAAAGGTTGAAGCGCCATCTCCACCAGTTCCGCAGGTGTCAATTAGAGTGCTGAGTGGTGAGTGCTGAGTGCTGAGTGGGGGACTTTGGGATTGTAAAACAGTGGCCATGCCGACTAATTCTTGGGCGGATACACCTTTAGCTTGAATTGCGGCTAAAATCGCTCCTGATAGAACATCAGGAATGGCATCTGTGAGCCAACCCTGCATCAGATCCGCAGCTTGGGGAACCGTCAATGATTGCCGATTCAACAACTGTTGCAATAAACCTGGCCAGTTGTATAACTCAGAAGGGATGGAGATTTTATCGGGTGGAGTTTGGGTTACAGCGATCATATTCATTGGTCATTCACGAAGGACAAATGACAAAGGACAAAGGACAAATGACAAGAAAATTAAGGAATTAGGACTTTGGCGACGGTTTGCACATCCTTGTCACCTCTGCCGGAACAATTAATGACGATGCGGGGATTGCCTTCTAACTGAGGACAAAGGGTTTCGAGATATGCGATCGCATGAGCAGTTTCTAAGGCTGGGATAATTCCTTCTAGTTGCGAAAGCCTTTGCAACGCTTCTAACGCTTGTTTATCGGTAACACTGTAATACTCAGCGCGACCAAGATCCTTTAAATAACTATGCTCAGGCCCAACGCCGGGATAATCTAATCCGGCACTAATTGAATGGGCTTCGATGACTTGACCATCATCATCTTGCAGTAAATAGCTCATTGCACCGTGCAATACACCTATCTTTCCTTTTGTCAAGGTAGCAGCGTGTTTTTCTGTATCTACACCTTCACCCGCCGCTTCGACTCCGATTAGGCGCACCGAAGGTTCATGGACAAATTCATTGAATAACCCGATCGCATTGGAACCTCCACCCACGCAAGCCAGTAGAATATCTGGTAATCCTCCCCATTTCTCCTGGGCTTGAGCGCGAGTTTCTATACCAATTACCGCGTGGAAGTCACGGACAATCATTGGGTAGGGATGAGGCCCGGCAACAGAACCCAGGATGTAATGGGTTGTTTCTACGTTTGTCACCCAATCCCGAATTGCTTCAGAAGTTGCATCCTTGAGAGTTCCCGTACCTGCCTCTACTGGACTAACTTCTGCTCCCATTAACTTCATGCGGAACACGTTCAGGGCTTGGCGTTCCATATCCTGAACGCCCATGTAAATCACACATTTCAAACCAAACCGCGCACATACAGTTGCAGTTGCTACGCCGTGTTGTCCTGCACCTGTCTCTGCAATAATCCGTTGCTTGCCCATACGTTTAGCTAGCAACACCTGAGCCAAAGCATTATTAATTTTGTGAGCGCCTGTATGATTTAAATCTTCGCGCTTCAAATAAATTTGCGGCCCTGTGCCATCTGGTCTAGCGTAGTTTGTTGTCAGGCGTTCAGCAAAATATAATGGGCTGGGTCGTCCCACATAATCGCGCAGTAAGTTTTGCAGTTCTGCTTGGAAACTCGCATCGTTGCTATATTGTTGAAACGCTGCTTCCAACTCACTTAATGCAGGCATTAAGGTTTCTGGGACGTATTTACCGCCGAATTTTCCAAACCTGCCCAAAGAATCTGGTTGAACAGTTGCAGTCTTAATTTCTTGTATGCTTACCACTGGTTAAAATCCTTTTATGTTCGAGTATTTTTTACTTTCTTTACGCCGTGTGTGACTTTCTGTCAAACCTAACCCCCAACCCCTTCCCTTCAAGGGAAGGGGAGTAAGAATCAAAGCCTCTCTCCCTGTGGGGGAGAGGAATGGAAGTGGGGTTCCAAGCGTCTCGTTCTAACTTTTGAGAACTTATGCTACTAAAATCTTCTTTGCGTATTCCTTTCGCGGGTTTCGTAGCTATAGCCCAGTTTTCTGTGATTCAAAACGTCTATAGGGCGCACCAAATCGCTAGAGTCAAAATTTGGTAATAGAGATAGTAAATCTCCTAATGGCGTAGCTTTGGGGGTAGACATACCGCCATCCCAAGGCCACATTAGGTCTTTAAGATTGTGTCCGTAAGCCTGACCATTAGCAGGATAAAAATCGCTACCTTGATGGCCGTTCTCTTGCCATTCAGCCCAGAGGCGGTCTGCGTTTGCATGATTCAACCAAAATACTGGGTCATAGGGCGAACTTGGTATATTGCTCATGGTACCTAGACCTTTAAACTTTACGGGTCTTGTGCTTGCGTCTATCTGTACTCCACCGACAAAACCATGAATATAGTTATGTAGGAATCCTCCTGGGGTGACTTTACCCTGCTCATCTACAGAGATAAATCCTTCCAAAGCGGGGCGAAATAGAGAATAGTTATTAAGACTCAGGGCACGCTCAATATCTTTTTTGGACACAGGGTAATCAGTCGCAGGAGGTGCTTGTAGAAAGCGAACAAGTGATGTACCTAATGATGTCCCAGTATCTTGGTCAATGTTTAATACTGGATTCATAACCCAGCCATTTGCAGCAGCAAAAGCTCCAGATTTTACAGGCCCGCCTGTAAAGTTTCCCTGATTTGGAATTTTGATGGTTACTCCTTGACCGTTAGAACCAAGAAAATCATCGTTAAAAATTACATCAAGTGCTTTGGGGTCAGTCCAATCCCAGTATGGCAGAGTAACAGTTGGGTCTACTGCTTGCAGTGCTTGTTCAAATCTGCGGATATATTCTCGATGCCAAGGGAAAAATGCGGCATTTTCATGAGCAAGTTCTTGGACGGAAGCATTGGAATGCCCTTTATGATTATGAATTAAGCGTGTTGCCCCTATATGTATAGCAACGAATTGGTCGTAAATACTGACCTTGCTACCTGCGGGAATTGTAGTTTTTAAGGTTTTGATAGCCTTGACGAAGGCTGTTTTCTCTGCTGATGTCAGGTCAGTTACGTTCTTTCTTACAGCTAAATGAGCGTATTGCCCTGGAAGATTATGATTCCAATGGTATTTGTATTGTCTGTGGTCAATGCGATCATTTGCAAAGACTGTAATAGCAAAGGTGCTAACTAGAAGTACGCTATAAATTAATATTTTGACAGATTTCAGCAGGGATTTCATTATCTTAATGGAAGCAGAGGGGCAGGGGGCAGAGGGGCGCTAGGTGTTGTATACAAGTCTGAAACAGTTTACTCACCTGGTTTTACCCCACCCTAACCCTCCCCTTATAAAGGGGAGGGAACTGGATTTCTTGTTTCCCCCCAATACATCGGGGGGATTAAGGGGGGTAATTCGACTTGTGTATACACCCTAAGTCTGCGGATGGATTTATCTCACCTCTTGAAGAGATGGACTTTCACGCAGACTTTCTGTAATGGCTGTTTTAAGTTCTTGGCATAGTTGTTCCAGAGCTTGCAGTCCCTCTGCTGGGCTACCTTCTGCTAATCTTTTAACGAAGGCACTACCAACAATCACCGCATCTGCACCCCATTCTTTTACTTGATGTGCTTGTTCTGGCCCTGAAATACCAAAACCAACGCCGATAGGTTTATCGGTGACGCTTCGCAAATCTGTTAATAAATACTTTACGCGGTCTTGGATTTGAGCGCGGACACCTGTAACGCCTGTGACACTCACCAGGTAGATAAAACCTTGAGATTGACGAGCGATCGCTTCAATTCTATCTCTAGAACTGGTAGGAGCTACGAGTAAAATTACCTCAATTCCGAAAGAGGCAGCAGTTTGGATTAATTCTTCTGCTTCTTCTAAGGGTAAGTCTGGTACTACTAATCCCTGCACTCCAGCAGTGGCAATTTGCGCCAAAAATGTCTTAATACCCCGGTGCAAAATGGGATTGTAGTAAGTAAATAGAATTATCGGCGCTTTTAGGCTAGGAATCACTACGTGTAACATCTCTAGCACTTGCTCTAATTTTGTGCCTTTTTGCAAAGCGCGGGTTGCTGCTGCTTGAATCACTGGCCCATCTGCCAGAGGATCGGAGTAGGGAACACCCAACTCGATGAAGTCAGCACCATTGCGATCTAAGATGCGTAAAGCCTCGGCAGTGGTTTCTAAATTAGGATCGCCTGCTGTGATAAAAGGGATTAAAGCACACTGTTGGCGATCGCGTAAAGTTTGAAAGGAATCAGAGATAGAAGTCATTCTGAAAAATAGTTAATGATTGGTTAATAGTTTTAGAATAATTTACACTTAGCAATTAGCGATGCCCATGCTAAATTTTTTGTTAACGAGTCTTTGATCCTCGTGAACGAGGCTTTTATCTCCGTTAACGAGTCTTTGATCCTCGTGAACGAGTCTTTTATCTCCGTTAACGAGTCTTTGATCCTCGTGAACGAGTCTTTTATCTCCGTTAACGAGTCTTTGATCCTCGTGAATGAGGCTTTTATCTCCGTTAACGAGTCTTTGATCCTCGTGAACGAGGCTTTTATCTCCGTTAACGAGTCTTTGAACTCCGTCGTCGAGTATCAAAGCTTCATTTTTGAGGTTTACCTCAGCACTCAAAATCTCAGCACTCAGCACTCAGCACTCAAAATCTCACGCACAGCTTGTTCGACATCGCTTTGTTTAACTAAAGACTCGCCAATCAAAACTGCACGCGCGCCAGCCTCAGCAACAAGAGATAAATCAGCAGGTGTATACAGTCCAGACTCGCTGACAACGGTGATATCTAAGCTTTGTAATTGTTGTTGACGCTCTGCTAAGAGTTGCTGTGTTGTTCCTAAATCAAGGGTAAAATCTTCTAAATTGCGATTGTTGATTCCTACTAAACTTAGGTTATCAAGCTTTAGCACTCGATCCAGTTCAGTTAAGGTATGGACTTCTACTAGCGCAGTCATGCCCAAATCGTGAATTACTTGCAAAAAATCTTGGAGTTCTCGATCTGATAAAATAGCTGCAATCAACAATACTGCATCTGCACCTGCTGTCCGTGCTAAATAAATTTGATAGCGGTCAATGATGAACTCCTTGCATAGTAAAGGTAATGCAACTTGTTGACGCACATTCCGCAGATTATCAAAACCGCCCTGAAAGAACTTTTCGTCAGTCAAGACTGATAGACAAGCTGCACCGCCTCGTTCATAAGCTTGAGCAACAGCAACTGGGTCAAAATCTGCGCGGATAATCCCACGGCTAGGCGATGCTTTTTTAACCTCGGCAATTAAGCTAGGTTGATTGGGGTTTTCTTGTAAAGCAGTCAAGAAATTTCGCACAGTCGGGGCTGTATTTAACTGTTGTCGCAAGGAAGCTAAAGGCAGTTCTTGCTGCATTTGTGCAACTTCTTGCCTTTTATACAACACAATTTCTTCAAGAATATGGCGGGGAAGGGCAACTTGGTTAGTCATAAAATGCTAGAGGGATTAGGGAGCAGTAGGGAGCAGCACTTCGGCTACGCTCAGTGACCGGGGAGCAGGGGAAAATAATTAATAACCAATGCCCAATGACTAATGACCAATGACTAATGACTCTTTGACTTGCGTATATGCACGCACCACATTTTTAATGATTTTCAGACCGACTTCTCCACCTAGAGTCATGATTGATTCTGGATGAAACTGAACGGCGGCGATGGGAAGTGTCTGATGTTCAATGCCCATAATTACGTCGTCATCAGAAATCGCTGTTACTTTGAGTTCTTTTGGCAAACGTTGCGGTAGGGCAAACAATGAGTGATATCTACCCACTGCAAAGGATTCCGGTAAGTTGTTGAAGGTGACAGAATTGGAATCGGTGACGAAAATCCGTGAAGATTTGCCATGTTGAGGATAGTTGAGAACTCCCAATTCGCCATCAAAAGCTTCAACGATGCCTTGCAGTCCTAGACAAACTCCAAAAATCGGAATTTGGCGATGCAGAAGCGCACCGACAGTCTCGGAAACTCCAAAATCACTTGGTCTACCAGGGCCAGGAGATAATACAACTAAGTCAGGGCGTTCTGTATCGAATAACGATTCCGAGAAACCATGACGCAGTGTAGTAACGCTTGCACCAGTTTGGCGAATGTAATTGGCTAGGGTATGAACAAATGAGTCTTCGTAGTCTATTAGTAAGATGCGTTTGCTAGATTTTACACCTGGAATCTGTTTACTTAATTTTAGAGAACCAGACTCATCAATTTTCTGACTCGTTTGCTTTACACGGCGAATCGTTTCAAATAAAGCAGCAGCTTTGGTAATTGTTTCTTGTTCTTCTGCTTGAGGTATGGAGTCATAAAGGACAGTAGCCCCAACTCGGACTTCGGCGATGCAATCTTTTAATCGAATTGTCCGCAGAATTAAGCCAGTATTTAAATTTCCGTTGAAATTTAAATAGCCGACTGCTCCACCATACCAACGTCGGGCGCTCTTTTCGTGCTGTTCAATAAAATCTATTGCTGCCCTTTTGGGTGCGCCGGTGACTGTAACCGCCCATGTATGCGAAAGAAAGGCATCTAAAGCATCGAATTGCGATCGCAGTGTACCCTCAACATGATCTACTGTATGTATCAGGTGGCTGTATAATTCAATCTGGCGACGACCAATGACTTGTACCGAACCAGGCTCGCAGATTCGAGATTTGTCATTGCGATCGACATCAGTACACATGGTCAACTCAGCTTCATCTTTGTGAGAGTTGAGTAACTGACGAATTTGCACCGCATCATCAAGAGCATCTTGTCCCCGGCTAATAGTGCCACTAATTGGACAAGTTTCTACCCGCCTACCTTCAACCCGCACAAACATTTCTGGAGATGCACCAATCAGATATTCGCCACCTAAATTAAAAATAAACCCATAAGGACTAGGATTTATTTCCTTTAAGGTATTAAATAGTTTGCTGGGTTCGTCTTCATAGCCTTCAAAAAAGTTTTGACTAGGAACAACTTCAAATAAATCGCCTCTGCGGAAATAATCGAGTGCGACCTCAACTTTTTTCGCATATTCGCCTACTTTATGGTCAGCAGTTTGATTTGGTAAAAGATGTTTGCCGCGATAATCTACAGACTCACCTGTTCTAGGAAGATTCTTGGTGTTGCCGTGCGCTGTTTTAAAATCATATTGTAAACGAAATGCACGTTGTTGATAGTAGTCAACAACAATCAATTCATCTGGCAAATAAAGCACCAAATCGCGCTGATCTGTAGGACGTTCCAGATGTTGGGTAATTGGTTCAAACTGAAAAACTAAGTCATAACCAAACGCACCATACAAGCCTAAATGCTCGTCTTCTTGGCTAGAAAAAGTATATAGAATTTCGCGGACAACTGTAAATGACGAAGGCTGTTTACTACGTTCTTCTTCAGTAAATAATTTTTCGGAAGGTTTAATAAAGCCTACAATACAGTTATCTTCTTGGGTAACGTTCTCAAGTTGTTCGGACTGGGATAGTCTCTTTAAAAAGAATGGCAAAAGTACTTGACCGCGTTCATTCAACGCTATCAAAGTGAAAGCATTATCCTGTGTAGTCAACTCTAATGGTGGATTGACAAATCCGATCGCCCATCTTTTGTATCTGCCTGGATATTCGTAGCTACTCCTTAGCAACCCTCCACGCTGAGAATTTAAATGGAACAGAATATCTTCCAGGGCAGTGTCCATCTTAACTTCAGTGATGGAACGAGAAATAGTGACACCACCAAGAGTATTGTAGGAACGTGAATCAAAAACCATGAGTAATTTCTCTAGAATATTTGTTAGTCAACCATTAATCATTATTAGTAGTTATTTTCAAACCTAGAAAGACTTAGATAATTTTCTATCAATCTAAGTCAACATATTCTTTTTAAAAGGTGTAATCAAAAACTTTTTGCTTCTTATTTAAGAATACTAGATATCAAGCAGATAATACATTGAATAATTTTTCGATTGGGTGTCAATTTATTCGCTTTTTATACCGCTTTTCTAGTACTTTTACTAACAACCATATTTAAAAAATCCGCCTCCCCCAAAAGTAGTAAATAATGTCATAAAATCTCTGCATTCCTACGCTAGGAGATGCTCCGCGTAGCTTGCTTCCCCGGAGGGGTACGGCAAGCCGCAGAGCATCTACTTCTGCGTTTAAAATTCCCCCCTCAATTCTCGCAACAGCGATATTGCTTGCTTATACAACAACAAATTCACCTCATGAACCTCGATTCTTTTTCCAATCCCTTTTAACAGCGTCAAAGTCAACTCTCCCCCTAAATGTTCGCGGAATTCAGTCAAACCCCGAAACAAACAATTAGGATCTTCCAATTGTGATAACTTATCAGCCAGTTCTGGCACATACAACGTGAAACCCAACGCTGATAAAGTATTTAATATCCGTTGCCACTCCGAACAATCCAGCAATCCTGCCAAATAAGAATAAGTGCTATCCAAAGCAATACCGATCGCAACTGCTTCGCCATGACGCAAACGATAATTTGTCAAATGCTCCAGTTTATGAGCCGCCCAATGTCCAAAATCCAGGGGACGAGACGAACCCATTTCAAAAGGATCGCCGCCATTGGCAATATGTTCTAAATGCAACTGAGCGCAACGATAGATAACCTGTTGCATAGCATCCATATCTCGCCGCTTCAAGGCTGTGGTGTGAGAGTGGATAAAATCAAAAAATCTAGCATCCTTAATCAGCGCCACTTTGACAGCTTCTGCGATTCCAGAACGCCAATCGCGATCGTCTAAAGTTGTCAAGAACGCAGAATCATTTATAACTGCATAAGGTGGCGCAAACGTGCCGAGAAAGTTCTTTTTACCAAAGGCATTGATGCCGTTTTTGACGCCAACCCCAGAATCGTTTTGCGCTAACACCGTTGTTGGAACCCGAATTAGACGAATTCCTCGGTGAGCAGTTGCGGCTGCATATCCGACTAAATCCAATACCGCCCCACCCCCGATCGCTAATATGTAAGAGTGGCGACATAATCCGGCAGCTTCAATCTGTTGCTGGATTTCCTCTACTAAAGTGCGATCGTTTTTAGCTGCTTCTCCCCCCGAAATTATCATCGGTTCGGCTGCGATCGCTAGTACTTCTGCATAAAACTTGGTATACGCGACTAATTGCTTTGCCAATTCAGGTTGATACTTTAATATTCCTCCGTCTACCACTGCAAATATTTTCTTCGGCTTTGTCTCCTCATCCGCACCAATCACTTGGGCTAAGGTAGGATTTTTCAACTCAAATAAATTTTGGGTGAAGTAAACTTCGTAGTCAAAAGTAACCGAAACACGTTGATGAATTAATCTACTTTTTTGCTTGATGTCAACTATCATATTTTTGCAGGTATATCTAAAAGTGCAGCACGATTCAAAGTTTCCAGGAATACCTCTACCGAGTGAGAACCATTTACCTTAACTTTGTTATTGATAACGAAGAACGGCACACTGTTGATGCCATTTAACCGAGCAAATGTTGATTCAGCAATAACTGCATCACTCACCACACGATCGTTTAATTGCAACTTTAATTCGCTAGCATTCATCTGATACGCTGTACCGATGGCAACAATAACGTCAAGATTTCCAATGTTCAAACCGTCTTCAAAGTAAGCTTGATAAATAGCTTCGACAACATCGTTTTTTACCTTTGCGGGTGCAAGTGCAATCAGTTGATGAGAAAGCTTAGTATTGACAGCCAAACGGATTTTGTCAAAATCTAGCTTAACCCCAGCCGCCTCACCTGCGTGTCGCGTATTATCAAATATCTGTTGTATTTCTTCCGCTTTCATACCTTTTCTATTTTGCATAAAGCTGCGGAATTCGTATCCTTCCGCAGGAATAGTATTGTCTAAAAGAAAAGGATGCCAGCGGATATGTACTTCTTGTTCTTGCCGTTGTGCCAGTGCATCAAACAGATGTTTTTTCCCAATTCTGCACCAAGGACAAACGGTATCGTGAAAGATGTCTATCAGCATATTTATATTTATTTAAATGCTAATATTTGTGTGCAGCTTTGGTTGAAAATCTCGTTGAATAGCAATTGTATTTAAAGGCTGTATAAAGCTGTTAATTTTCTCTTCAAAAAAGCTTTGCGCCTTTTCAAATTCTTGAATTAATGCATCTCTATCTTTCATCGCTACTAGTTTTGCTAAACGACTGTAAGTATCAGCTAAAAAACTAATCGCATCACATCTTTCTTCTGTAGCTAGCATGATATCCACACATAAGTGAGGGTTTTGGGAAAACAAACGTTTAACAATGTCAATTTCTTGACGGTAATTAGGGGTTGACATTGTTAAAGTCTGCTGTATATCAATTTTTGTTTGGGCTAAGAAAATACCAAGACTAAATCTACAGAAATGTTGCGTTGCTTGAACAATCACCATCATTTGATCGTGTTCTTCAGGCGTACAAAAAATTAACTCTCCACCTTGACTTTTAATCAAGTCTAAAAACCATTCAAATGAATCATCGTTTCGACCTGGACACACTACTACTTTTTGCCCGAAAAACGATTTGATATTTGGCCCAAACATTGGGTGTAAACCCATAACTGGGCCAGAATGGTGTTCCAGCATCGCCTGAGTTGGCTGAGTTTTGATGCTCGTGATGTCACACAAAGCTGTATTTGGAGCGAGGTATTTAGCTGCCCGCTTAATAACATCAACTGTATGTTCAATAGGAACACTGACTAAAACTAATTCTGTCTGACTTAATAGTTGTTCTGCGTATTCCCAATCTTCATATTCGAGGACGCTAACATTATTACCTACTAGCGAAAGTTGCTCCTTAAATAACTTTCCCATCCTACCGCGTCCACCGATGATGGTAATTTGTCGGGGAGTGACATGATTTGTTGCATATTTAGGAATTAAAGTAGCATGACAACTGTTTAGCACACCTGCCCAAACAGACTCAGGAATACCAGCTTGGGCGAGTAGAGGAGCGACATCAGCCAGTTGCTCATCTAGAGAAGGTTGTTCTGATGCTGCTAATAATGATATGCGATCGCTCAATAAGGCGATCAACCTTTGGTCAGTTTTTTTCAGCCGATCTGAATTTTTCATTTGTCATTAGTCTTTGAGATACGACGCGCATAAGGGGCAAGGTATGTACCAAAAGCTCTTGATCAACAAGTGATTCCTGAGAACTCAATTTGGGCAAGATATCCAAAGTCGTTGCTTCTTTGGCGATCGCATCATAAAATAACTCTTCATACCGATCTAGCGCTTGCTCAAAGGAGTAGTTTTCTACCGCAAATTTTCTTCCTTCACGCCCTAATTTTGCTGCTAGTTCCGGTTGATTATATAAATCTAATACCGCAGTGGCTAAAGCATCTGCTGACTCTGGCTTCACGATAATACCGCCGCCACTTTCTTGAATAGCCTTGGCAGCAGTACCAGTGGCAGGAACTGAACCGACAATTGGGCGACCACTGGCTAACAACAATGGTATTTTAGAAGGCATATTGAAGGAAATCACATTGCTCTTTTGCACAATCAACCCGACATCAGCAGCTGCTAACATTTGCGGTAGTTTTTCTCGCGGTTGCAATGGTAAAAGCAAAACGTTATCTGCACCACAAGCAAGACAATGTTTTTGCAACCTTTCGAGAGCTTGGGATTCGCCAGCTACGACAAAGACAATATCATTAATATGGCGCAAGCAAGCTGCTGCTTCTATTACTGTCTCCAAACCTTGCGTCAGAGCAATATTACCTGAATAAAGCACTACAAATTTACCATCGAGTTGATGGGTAGCTCTCCAATAGTTATTCTTTTTTGGTAAAGGGCGGATAAAATTTAGATTTACCCAATTTGGAATGCAGGCAATTTTATTAACAGGTACACCTTTATTTATTAAATTATCTACAAAGCCATTAGCAATCACACTAATGGTATGTGCTTTTCGGTAGGCAAATTTCTCTAAAGCTTCTAAAGCCAGAATCATCAACTTATTTTTAATTAGCCCAACACGCACAGCCGCTTCTGGCAGGATATCTTGTACATTCAGGACTACTGGACAGTTGTATAGCCAACTTATTAAAGTTGCAGGTAAGCAAACGAGTAACGGTGGCACTGTTAAAAGAATTAAATCAGGTCGCTCACCCTTGAGAGCTTGTGGCAAACTTGTAAAGACAAAGCTCAACTCTAGCAGTAGCCGATCTAGAAGGTTAGGTTTAGACTTAATCCGCAGGTAACTACGCTGAATTTTGACACCATTTTTCTCTTCAGTAACGTATAACTTACCCCGATAGCGATCGTAAATCTGACGCTGAGGATAGTTAGGCATACCTGTGATTACCCGCACTTGGTGCCCTCGCTTCACCAGCCCTTCTGCTAGTTCAGTCATCAAAGGTGCAATACCAATTGGTTCTGGATGATAGTTGTATGAATAAATCAGAATGTGCATTAACCGTTAATGTCCTGAAGATTTGTAGTAAGGACTTTAGTCCTTACTACGAACTTATTTACCTATTAATTTCAACTTGACTGACTACTAGCACTGTTTTTGCAGTTATTTCTCTAAACTGAAGACTGGCTTTTGTTGTCCACGTTTCCGCAATGCGATAGTAGTAGCCCCAAGTCCGAGCAATGCTAAACCCAATCCTGAGCTAGGTTCCGGTACTTGCCTTCTGCCCTCTACGTTTAACACTTGGACGCGACCTTGGAAGAAATCGCCCACATAAAGCTTGCCATCTTTGAGGGTTGTACCACCCGTCCAGTTAAATCTGCCTGGAGTGAGGTCAAGGGGATTGCCAAAAGGAGGGCCAGTTAATGCTGGAGGCGGTACAGGGTTGCCTGATGCATCTAGGGCTGGTTGACCGAAGGAAGTCAAGAAGTTACCGTTTTTATCAAACACCTGAACGCGGCTGTTGATAGAATCAGCTACATAAACATTCTCTTGCTCGTCTACTTCGATGCCAATTGGCTGAAGAAGCTGTCCAGGCCCGCTACCTGCTGAACCAAATGCCAACAGAGGATTACCATTTGGATCGAGTACTTGAACGCGGTTGTTATACTGGTCAGCTACAAAGATATTTCCACTAACGGGGGAAATTCTTACACCTGCTACACCTTGGAATTGCCCAGGTGCAGTGCCAAGAGCGCCACCAATGACACCAATTGGCTGTCCGTCTGGTGTGAATTTAAGGATTCTTTCGCCGTTAAAATCACCTACGTAAACGTTGCCAGTTTTGTCAAATGTCAAACCAGATGGGCCAAAGAAAATCCTATCATTTACACGAGGGGTAAAATCTCCGTTTGCAAAGGATCTAATAAAGTTACCCTGAGAATCGAATTGATTGATGCGGTTGTTGTAAACATCACCTGAATACAGATCCCCTGTTACGGGATTAAAGTCTACAGTTGTTGGCTCGTCAAACTGTCCAGGTCCTGTGCCACCGGAGCCAATTGCTCCAATATACTGACCGCTGGGACTAAATTTTTCAATTTTGTTACCGAGGTTGAAGTTAGGAGTGCCATCCGGGTTAACACCGCGTCCGTTAGCTATGAGGGTATTCCCTTGGCTATCTACCGCTATCCCTTGGGGAACAAACAGTTCTCCAGGGCCGAAACCAGGACTGCCGATACTTCTGTCGTAAGTTAATGTTACAGCCTTGGCTTGGGCTGCTGTTGCCAACACCATGAATCCAGCACCGAGAATGCCGATTGACAAATTTTTGACTAATCCCATGAGTTTGAAGTCCTGGTTGTATGAGTGTATACTCTTTCCTAGACTAATTTTGTTCCCACTCCCAGTTCGGGAACCCTAATATTCGGGCTGCTGCCTCTTGTTTGAAATGCAACTTTCTGTGTGAGGCAGCAGCCTATTCTATAACCATTACTTGACAGAGCCAAGGTTTTGAGGAATTAGACTATCTCTGCTTTGGGTAGCAATTCACCCAACTTGTCTTGGCGTTTGCGCTTGGCGAAAGCAGCAGTTGCGCCTACACTAGCAAGTGCTAGTAAGCCAACTACTGAACCAGATTCGGGGACTCTTTGTGTAACCAGACCATCCACCCGAACAACCTGCCCGTTTTCTGGGCCGACACCGCGATTGGTAATATAAATCTTGCCGTCAGGCCCAATATCAATTCCATCAGCCGAATCTAGCCCTTCACCTGCTGCAACGAGTGTTGTGCGAGTGCCATCAGGAGAAACTTGGATCAGAGATCCAGGTAGATTTGTGATGTCACCGTTTAACTGAGAGGTGTCACTGAACTGTAAGACCAGCAAATTGCCTTTCTCATCAAAAGTTAGGTCGGTGATGTGCGTAAACCCATCTAGAAAGACCTCTGGCTTATCATCCTTGCCGATGCGGAAAATCCGTGATTGATTTTCTGGATAAGGAAAACCCGTATATTCACCAACGTATAAAGCTCCATCGGGGCCAATTGCGCCACCTGTTGGTACTGATTGAACGGCTATTTTCCCTCCAGGAACCTGTTCTACTAGCCCTGGAAGCAACTCTACTAGGTCTGGAGGTAACTCTTGCCCTGGTGGCGCAGATGGCAACACTGAGGCGCTAAGGATTTTCTTAGGAATTGCGATCGCTTCAGAGCCACTGCCATCAAGTTTAATTTTGTAAGCAGCGTTTCCACCTCCATCAACGACATAAGCAGTATCGCCACCGATAGTCAGATCGTAGGGATTGGTAACTACATCTTGACCATCTGGATTGTTGGTAATTTCATACTTGCCAAAGTCAAAAATACTATTGAGAGAGCCGGTATTCAGGTCAACTTTGTATAGTTGTGCTAAGTTCGAGGCATTCAAAACTTTATCGGGCGCGGATGGCGGAAAAACTTTAAGTTGCGTTTCTGGGAGAGGGTATTTAGAACCAAGTTTAAGTGTTTCTTTATCGCGGTTTCCAGGATATCCAGCAAACCCAGTTAAAAGATAAGCATTTCCCAAAGAGTCAAATTGCAGGTCTTGAATACCAGCTCCTTGGTTGCCGGAGGGTTGTTCTGCGACAGACTGAAAGTTAGTAAGTAAACGCGTTTTGGTACCGTCTGGTGAGACTTTAACGAGTGAACCAGTATTGCCTGCACAAAGAGGCTGAAATATTGCACTTGGAGATGGCTGGCAATTCCCGTTTCCTCCTATACCTGGTTCTGCTATGTATAGACTTCCATCAGGGCCAAAGCTATTACCCCGTGCATTACTGATTCCATCGACAATTTTCGTTAGCGTTGCAGCTTGTACAGATGGCGTTCCACAAATAGCAGCAAAACAAAATGTCAGAGATGTAAGAGCAAATGATTTGAGTTTCATACCTTTCAAGGGAGATTAAGAGTTACTAATTTCGGGAAAGTTTTATGGTTTTAAAGAGAAGGAATTCTAGTCCCTGAAGAATGCAGGGTAAATGTCCTTGAGAGGCACTGATATTGGTTTGAAACTTTTTACTTGAGCGCCACAACTCTATCTATGAGAGGTTTAGAGTTTCTTTTCTTGTGCAACCAACCAACGCTGAAAGCGCCGATCGCTAATACACCTAAAGCAGAACTCGGTTCAGGGACAGACTTGATATTTTCAATTCTGAGAACTTGTCCAAGTCCAGGGCGATCGCCTCGATTGGTGACGTATACTGCACCATCAGAACCAATAGTCAAGGCGCTAGGCGACTCTAATCCATTCCCGCTCAGAAGAGTTGTGCGTGTCCCATCAGGAGCTATTTTGATGACAGAACCATCAAAATCACCCTTCCAAGCTGACTGATTGGCGTACTGCAAAGCATACAAATTGCCTTCAGTATCAAATTCCAAGTCTGTGAGTTGGGTAAAACCATCGGCATATACTGTTGGCTTACCATCAGCACCGATTTTATAGATTTTTGCTCCACCTTCAGGGAAGGGAAAACCTGTAAATTGGCTGACATAATAAGCGCCATCAGGGCCTTTGGTTACACTTGAGGGTACTGGTTGAGTTGCAAACTGCGATTGCACCACTTCACCTTGAGATGGAACCTGTGCTGGTTCATTAGATGGTGTACCGGAGGGTGGAAAGATGGGATTCGTCAAAATGTCTTCGGGGAAGGTGGTAATAGTTTGCAAATTACTAACGGCAGTATTGACGCTGAGTAAGTTGTTTGCACCTGCATCAGTTGCAACTAACTTATTGCCATCTATTAGGAAACCCAAGGGATTGCTACCAACATCACCACCATCGGGATTATTGGCGAGTTCATAGTTAGCTAAATCGGCAACACTTTTCCAGGTATTGGTATTAAAGTCGGCAGCGATAATTTTACCGAGGTCAGTGTTACCCAAATTGCGATCGCGAAAGGTTGGATTCGCCCCATACCCAATCAGAATATAAGGTTTACCTTGAGCATCAAATTTGATATCACGAGGGCCGGCGGCTCCAGTCCCATCTGGTAATGCTAAGGAAGAAAGTCCTGTAAGTATGCGTTCGGTTTTACCATTCTCAATTTTGGTAACTGCCCCACTTGTGCCATAGCATAAAGAATCACCTTGACCGCTTGCTGGTGGAACGCAACCTCCACTTCCCCCTATTCCCGCCTCTGTAACATAGAGATTACCATCAGGGCTAAAGCTCAAACCTCCAGCGTTATATAGACCGTCGGCGATTACTGAAAAGGATGCGGCTGAGGCAGCTTTGATCCCCGAAAAGGCGGCAACACAAAAAGTGAGTAAAGTAATGGTAAGTTTTTTCAGTTTCATGTTTTGTCCTTTGTCATTTGTCATTTGTCATTTGTTAGTTGACCAATGACCAATGACCAATGACTAATGACTATTAATTAGCGATTCTTGAATCTTTGGTAGATAGCTCATTCCTCGGTCAAATGATTTGAGGTTGCCAGCTTTGGCCTCGAGTAAACGTTTGATGTTCATGCTCTCAGCACCAAAGTCTTCAATCTGAAGTTTGCCGTGGGTGACAGTTCCATCTGTTTTCCAGAATGTGATTCGATGTAGGATGAAACCAGAGGCTTCTGGGTCAGCGAAAGCATAAGCGGTTGGAATCAGTAATGCTACAGAACGCTGATAATATTCGTAATCTGGATAAAAATGTTCTTGTTCAAGTAAGTAGTATTTACTCAAAG
Source organism: Nostoc sp. DedQUE09 (assembly GCF_034530915.1). NCBI lineage: Bacteria > Bacillati > Cyanobacteriota > Cyanophyceae > Nostocales > Nostocaceae > Nostoc > Nostoc sp. DedQUE09. Next base: position 42,937 of record NZ_JAVRCE010000026.1, on the reverse strand, counting down.
AATGAACTCGCACAGACACTTTTACTTTTTGGTCATATTCATCTTTGAATTCACCTGATTCAGCAGTGATCTCACCATTGGGTCGCAGTAAATGCGCCCACTCATCTACATTTTTTAGGTCTTTTAGGTATTCAATACCGATTTCAATTGGGGCATCGACATAAATGGTGTCTGTATCAATAAAGTGGCGTCCTTTGGCTGCTGAGGTCAAACCTACTTTGCGTTCCAAATTACCTTTGAGAGAACGACATTCAGAAGTGTGTACTGTATGAATTCCCTGCATAATCATCTGAGTTTGCCGTTTGGGATCGACAAAGCTCAACCAGTGAAAATACACACCTTTTTCATCTGTTCCAGGCTCGATATAATCTGTAGGAAACAGCAATACAGGGTAAACCTGAAAATATTTCTGATACTCTAATCCACAGTGCCACTCTATGCCATAGAAAAGTGGATTTTCTAATTTTTTAACATGATAATAGAGATTCTTGTGATAACCAGACGCAGTTCCCAGCCAGGTATCTTCGTCAATTTGCTCTTTCATCCGGCTATAAAGCGTCCATTCATCCAAGTTCTTTAAGCTGCAAAGGTATTCAAAAGCGCTCTCTGGTGAAGTAGCAATATATGCTGATGTAGCAAAGGTATTTTTTTCCATTTCTCACTCCTGAAGATAATAATAATTAGGCTGCGATCGCTTTAGTCTTGGTTCGCTTACTATTGTTGATTCGGTCTTCTGCTAATTGTCTAGCAGCGTCGTTAGTAGTAACTTCTTGCTGTTTCGCAATCTCAAAAATTGCTAATAGCGTGTCATAAATGTTATGCACTTGTTTGAAAGCTTTTTCTTCGTCATAACCAATCATTTCATTGTAAACATTGATTAGTCCTCCAGCATTAATTACATAATCAGGGCTGTAAAGAATCCCTTTTTTAGCAAGCATTTGACTATGTAATTGCTCATTCTCTAATTGATTATTAGCTGCACCAGCAATAATCGAAGCTTGCAGAAAAGGAATTGTATGACTATTAAGAATTCCGCCTAAAGCGCAAGGAGCAAAAATATCTACATCAAGTGAGTAAATTTCGGTTGGTTCTACAACAGTTGCGCCAAAAAGGCGTTTCACTTCTTCTGCTTTTACTGGATCTACATCACTAACAAAAAGCTGGGCATCGTGTTCATGTAAGTGACGGCAGAGATTTTTACCAACATTTCCTAAGCCTTGAACTGCAACTTTCATACCATCAAGTCTTTTACTCTGCCAACGAGATTCTACAGCAGCTTTAATTCCTAGAAAAACTCCTAGTGATGTTATGGGAGCAGGCCCACCAGATTTTTCTGATACGCCAACAACATATTTAGTTTCTTGACTGATTGTCCGTACATCATCAGGGGTAATATTGACATCTTGTCCGGTAATAAAACGCCCATTGAGACTGTTAACAAAACGTCCGTAAGCTCTCAACAAGTCATCTGTTTTATTTTCAGGATTAGCGATAATGACTGCTTTACCTCCACCAGCCGGAATGTTGGCACAAGCAGCTTTATATGTCATCCCACGACTCAGACGAAGTGCATCTTTTAAAGCAGCTTCTTCGTTGACATAAGGCAAGATTCTTGTAGCTCCCATTGCTGGGCCCAAAGTTGTGTCATGGATGGCAATAATTGCCTTAATTTCGGGATTTTTACCATGACAAAAAAGAACTTGTTCGTGACCCATTTCTCTAACAGTTTCAAATAGCAGCATTTTGACCTCTTGATATTGTTTAGGATTGGTTAGAGAAAGTAATGACCATTACAAAATGTAAATATATAGACACAAAACAACTCTCGAACATTAAGATTAGATGAAGTTAAGAAAAGACTTAGGGTTTAAAAATCAAAAATTCCAGTTGATTGGGTATAGTTATTTGGCTGGAATAAGGTTTTTGCAGCTTCTAAATTTATCCTTTGTCTTTTGTTGAATGGATTAATGCAAACTGGATTGTAAAGTCCAACTTGTTGAGATGTTTTAGTGTCTATAAAAATTGCAGGAAATTGCCAGGTTTTAAAATCAAACCATTGGGAATGAAACTTGCTTGGCTGCATTTTTAGCAGCACTTGATTTAATTCCTTGGGCTGCCAAACTTTTATTACGTCCACCAGAAGGTGCTGGGCGATCGGCGTCAATCACTACATCAATGAGAAAAGGAACATTTGATGCGATCGCTTGTTCTAACGCGGCTTCAATATCCGACTCTCTGACGACTACGATCGCTTCTGCTCCCATACCACGAGCAATCATGGCGAAGTTTGTGGGTGGGATTGTTGCATCTGCGCCCTTTAACCCTAAGATTTTCATCCCTTGATGGCACATGTTGTAACGCGCATCGTTAAGGACAATCCAGATTGCAGGAATTTTGTATTTCACGGCTGTGCTGATTTCGTTATTCATCAGCATTGCTCCATCGCCGACAATCCCTACAGCCTTGCTTTTGCTCGCCAGTGCTGCACCCAATACTCCTGTGACGGCGTGACCCATTGCGCCGACTCCGGTGCTGACTCGGTAACGATTGGCTTCGGAAAATTGGAGTAGATGAGTTGACCAAGTAAACGAGTTACCACACTCCGCCATGACTACGGCATCGCTATCTTCAACAATGATCTTTTGAATTGCTGCCATCAATACTTCTGGCCGCACTGGATAATCTACCTCTGGTGCAGGTTCGATTGCTTTGTGTTCTGGACGAGGTAGCAACATTGTGGAATCAGGAGCATCTGGTAATTGCTGCAACAACTCTTTTACAAAAGCTTTGATATCAGACCGAACTGCAAAAGTTTCAACGTGGGGATAGGCTACACCTGGCACTTCCGGGTCAATATCTACATGGACAAAACCTCCTTTTGGAACTAGCGCCGAACTCCAGAAAGAAGTCGGTTCGCCAAGGCGGGTTCCTAATACGAGTGTGCGTAGTGGAGGTTGTTCTTCCATATAAGTTAAGACGGAAGCATGACCGCCCAAACCTGTAACGCCCACAAACTGGGGATGATCTTCGGGGAAGATACCTTTACCACGGGGTGAGCACATGACGGCGGCTCCGGTTTTTTCAGCGAGTTCAAGGATTTCCTCTGCTGCGTCACGCGCACCGAAACCAACCCAGATGGCAAAGGGGCCAGATGATAATAACTCTACAGATTTAGCGATCGCTTCTTTGGAAGCTGTCATCGGAAATGGAGAAACATCTAGTTGAGGTAAAGCTATATTCTCAACTAAACTTGTCTGCACAGCAGTGGGAATGCTCAAATGAGCAACAAATCCGCCTGGTTGCGCCATAGCCAAAGCCAATTTACGAAAAATCTGCGGTAGTTGAGCCGCAGATTCAATCGTGATTGCATAGTTGAATAACGCTCCTGGGGTAAAAATTCCTCCGCTTGGCAATGTATAAGTGCTGGTTTCTTGAATAGCCCAACGTCCACGCTGCGGTGCTGAGGTGCAAGCTGACAGTAAAATTACCTTTGCACCTTCACCACGAGCCGCAAATAGTCCGGTGAGGGCGTTGGTGATCCCCGGGCCCGCTGTGGTAAAAACTACAGTGGGGCGATTATTGGCAAAGTATGCTTCGGTCGCTGCAAATGCGGCCCCGGCTTCATGGCGGAAGTTCAACACTTCGATGCTGCTATTGGATAGCGCACCCCAAAGGCTCGCCATTGCACCACCTGCAACACCAAAGGCGTAGCTTACTCCCAAATTTTCCAACATCTGAGCGATCGCATCGGCAACTGAGAGTGCTGGAGCTATTTCATCGTTTAAAAAAGCCTCAATCCCCCCATTCTTCTCTGATTCATCAAGCTGACGGGAGTCAGTCACAGATTCTACATATTTGTTCTCTGGAAGTTCCTTGTATGGCTCAGTAGTGATGAGAGGATTTGAACCAGTATAATTTTGACTCATTAGTTTAGTTTCACGTAATTAAAGTTACACAAAGGCTTTTTAGTTTACAATCACAGCTCTAGAAATATTTATTACAAACAACTCTGTTGTTTTTTGCAGCGATGAGCTAGCTTGGTCGAGAGTAGAAATGGCTGATCGCTGCTAATTGATGCTTGTGAGCGCATTACCAAAAAATTTTAAAAGCATACAACACTTAAGGCTGTGCTTCTTGTGACCAGAATAAAGGAGATGAAGACTGTTGTACAATCAAAAATCTTTTGGTGTAGATGTCAAATTTTTCGTTTCTATGGTGATGACCACAGTATTTAAGTAGATTGGTGGGGAAAAACTAAATTGTGTAAAGGTGCATAAACTGGCTACTAACCCGAAGTTAAGCGTTTCTCAGAATCTTTACAAAACTTAATATAGTTTGCTTTAATCGCACCGATCTAATTAATAAACGCCTGCCGAGGTACTTGATCGCTACAATAAAAACCTAATTTGCAATAAAAAATCTTTTGATGTAGGTGTCAATTCTTTCGCTTTTTTCGTGATTGTGCATTTACAACTTAGTCACCTGAAAGATTGATATTCTGTGTAGACGTAGTCCGCCGTAGGCATCGCAAAATTAGCACATTACCAAAGTTACAATAGGAAATCTTTTGATCTGGGTGTCAATTCTTTTGCCTTAGAACTTACACAACTTTTTATCTGAATTTAAGCATGAGGCGATTTAGCGGTCTTTATATTGCCAGCAAAAACTTTTTAAGTCAATTATTTGTAACGATAAAGACATTATTTGTTAACTTTTTATAGTTCCTTTGAGAGATGACAAAACATTCACCACGTAAATAAATTAAGAAAACCTGTTTTAAAACACGTAAACCATGAATATATACTTAGCACACGAATGCATACAGTATTCTTGAGTATAAAAAGCATCATAAGTACTTAGAAAAGCATACATTATATTGATATAAATGTACTTCTTACGACGGATGACTAAGCATATTCTTCTATAGTTAAATTCCTGAGAGACTAAGTTAAGATAAATTAAGAAAATAAGTTGATGAGTTAAAGTTTGTTCCTTTAAGCCAGGTTCAGCACTGCAAATTCATTTATGTTGAAAATCAAACGACTCTATACGAGTAGTTCGCCAAAGTCCTTGGTAGTGAAAATGTTAAAGGATAAAAATTTTTATACTTTAACCTTTCCCCAGTGGAAAACCAGGAGTTTGAGATTGTTGAACTCTTGTAGAGACGTAGTACTGCTACGTCTCTACAAGAGTTCTTGATAACGCATAATTAATTTGTTTGTAGAAATGTCTATGAATTAGTTCTGGTGCAAAGCGAGTTTAAATTTAAAATATCTTTTCTACCCATAGATTAAAAGTTCAAAACTTTAATCTAATAAGGTTGATTGGCTAATCTAGATTTTATTCGTCTCAATCTTAAGATTGCTATAAAAAGCTGCTTAAGTCCAGAATATGTTTTTAAAATATTTAGTTGTTTTAGGAATATTGGGTTCAACAATTTGCGTTTTATTGGTTAGTATGATAAGTTTTGTTAAGGTAATTAGTAATATTTCCTAGTAATATACTAACTAATTTCATTTTTTAACAGTCGAGCACTACACCAAAGATTTCAGTAAGTTATGATTATTAACTCATTAATGGACATGGTGCTGATTGATTACCAAGAGGAAGCATGAATATGAATTCTGGCGAATATACACTAGCTAGATCAAATAATCAATGGGCACTACAACCAGAAATAGAGATGAAGTTTGCTCACTTCCTAATAAATCACGCTGTAGATGCTGCCTTCTGTTTAGGAATAAACGCGCAGTTTCTTTACGTCAACGATGCCACTTGCCTGATGACTGAGTATTCCCGTGAGGAATTACTTTCTATGAGTCTACATGATATAGATGTAGATTTTTCGCTGCATGATTGGTCAGATATTAGCTCACAGGGTTCTCTTACATTTAAATCTCGCTATCGGACAAAAGGAGGTCGGATATTTCTGGTAGAAATATCCATGAACTATGTAAAACACCAAGATATGGAATTTAGCTGTGCCTTTGCTCGTGAGAAAACTGATGAAATAGTAGAATTAAGCGTACAAAAGTGGACTGATGGATTAAGAGATGCCAAAGATAATTTGCAACAAGAATTTTCTCAACTCAAAGACAAAGAAGTAGAACTAGAAACATCTCTTTCTTTACTTCGTTCTACTCTTGAGTCTACAGCCATTGGTATTGTTGCAGTTAACTTTGAGGGAGATATTCTGAGCTTGAATCAGAAATTTGTCGACATGTGGCAGATCCCAGAGTCCCTAATACTATCTAAGAAATGTCCTCGATGCAAAGCCTTTTTTGAGAACCAACTTAAAGATCCACAAACCTTTAGTCGGCTGATTTGGGAAGTCTCTAGTCAATCTGATTTCGAGAGCTATGACATTCTAGAGTTGAAAGATGGGAGAGTTTTCGCACACTATTCTAAACCTCACTTGCTTGAGGGCAAAATTATTGGGAGAGTGTGGAGTATTTGGGACATTACTGCATCGAAACAGACTGAAGAAGCATTACGACTGAACGCAACTAGATTTCGGACTTTAGCAGAAACCACAGATGCCAGCACTTTTCTGATTCAAGGCACGCGGCTTTGCTATATAAATCCGGCAGTAGAGCAACTCACTGGTTACACAAAAGAGGAACTACTAACAGGTTTTGATCTTCGCCGACTAATTAAGAGCAAAAAACCCAGGCAAGTACGTAAGCAGGATGAAGCCGCTGGCTTTGAATACCAGGAGATGAATATCTTAACAAAAAACGGCACGGAGCGCTGGCTAGCTTGTGCAGTTGCCAAGCTTGATGGAGGGCTGGATTTTGGAGGAAAACCAGTCGAACTAATTGCAGGTATCGATATTACCGATTACAAATATGCAGAACTAGGTCTGAACCAAGCTTTAGAACAAGCCAAACAACTTAGCGAACTTAGAGCGCGTTTTCTTGCTATGGTTTGCCATCAATTCCGAACCCCACTGAATATTGTTTCATTTTCTAATAGTTTACTTAAAGAAGAAGTAGACAAACGTACACAGAAGAAAATCCAACCATTACTCGATCACATTCAAAAAGCTACTGAACAATTGAGTCTGATGTTGGATGATATTTTGTTCTTTTCTAAGGCAGAATCAGCAAAATTAAATTTTGAACCAAAACCGCTTGAGTTAGTTCAGTTGTGTGAGGATTTAGTTGCACAAATGCAGATGAATCTTAGCCAAAACCCCATAAATTTTGTAAGTCAAGATAGCTCTCTAATAGCCTATATAGATAAAAAACTGTTAGAGCCGATTTTGAAGAATTTGCTTGATAACGCGATTAAGTATTCTCCCTCGAGTGAGGCAATTAATTTAGAACTATCTTGCAAAAATGAGAAATTAATTTTCCAAGTAAAAGATAGGGGGATAGGTATTTCAGCAGTAGATCAACAACGAATATTTGAGCCATTTTACCGTGGAAGTAATATCGACCATATACCTGGTACTGGACTAGGACTATCGATTCTTAAAACTCTTGTAGATTTACATCATGGTCAAGTTTCTGTAGAAAGTGAAGTTGATGTTGGCAGTACGTTTACTGTAATGCTGCCATTAATCAAATCAGAATTTAGCTGTTTTGAGTTATGAGTTTTGAAATGAAGATAGTTGTTAATTAAAAACTTAATAATCATAACTCTCGGAACGAGTTAATTAATTTCATTCCTATTTAGATACTCACCAAAGAGTCTAGTAATTAGCTCCTGCAAAAATTTATTGTAATAGAAAATTATGTATGAATCGTCTAAGAAAATTCTCGTCATTGAAGATGATAGCGTTACCCGCAATCTTTATTTAAAGGGTCTTGAGGCTAAGGGTTTTGATATGATAGGCGCTAAAAATGGTCGGGCTGGTATCCAACAAGCACAAAAAGATGTACCAGACTTAGTAATTTGCGATATCACAATGCCTGATATGGATGGTTATAACGTTTTAACTACACTACGCCAAGATCCTCTGACAGCAATTATTCCTTTCATTTTTCTGACTGGCAGTAGTACTAAAGCAGATGTTCGCAAAGCTATGGAATTGGGAGCAGATGATTATCTTACCAAACCCTCAACACTAGATGAATTGCTCAGAGCGATCGCTACTCGCTTGGAAAAGCAAGCTAATTTTCAGTACTGGTGTTCTATTAAATCCGAGAAAGCTCCAAAATCATCAGCATTTACAGATGATACTCCAGCGATCGCTGCCAGTGTTGCCGTCGCCTCTAATAAAGAAGCCAATATTCCTCCTAAGTCAATCTTTCCCAGCATTCCCCAATTAAAAGAAGTTTTCGACTTTATCGAAGCCCATTATCATGAAGGAATTACTTTATGTGATGTGGCTGTTGCTGTTGGTTACTCATCAGCTTACTTAACTAACCGAGTAAAGGAGACAAGTGGAGAGACTGTAAACTGCTGGATTGTCAAACGCCGGATGGCGCAAGCTTGTTTTTTACTCCAAAATAATAATGAGACAGTCGAGAAGATAGCGAAAGCATTGGGCTATCAGGATGTGTCTCATTTCTCCCGTCAGTTTCGCCAACATCATGGTTTACCTCCGCAAGCTTGGCGCAGAGAGCATCAGCTTGTATCGCAAAAACAGGTGAAACTGTGGTGAAAGTGGATTTCAAACAAATAGTTGTGTAAACTCATATATTAAATCCACCCTACCTTTACGTAACATGGCTGGATCTAATCTTTCTGTAGTGTTACAAGTCATCAAGATAACTAACCGTTGCTGCATCTGAATACCAGAGTCATCAATTACACTCTGATACAAAGTGCCATCCAGCAAACTCAGAATGTGTTCTGTTTTATTATTGTATTGCGCTACCTCCGAAGCACGATTTTGCGCTAGATTATCAGCTTCATTAATAACGATACAAATACGCTCTATGTAAGTCGGGGGGACAAAATTAGCGATCGCATCATGATCTAAAATAAAAATTACATACCCTAAAGGTACAAGAATTTCTTTTGCTACTGCCTGTGTCCAGACTGTTTTACCAGTACCTGGCTGTCCATGTACAACAACCGCTAACTGGTTTTGATTCAGAATCGCTTGCTGTACAGAATCAGTAAAGTTTTGGATATCTGCGGGAAATGTCCGAATGTTAAATTGACTATGAACTTTGCCTACACGACTTTGATATCCACTCAGCATCACTGCTAAGTCGTAAGTTGCTTTGTTAATTAGTGGCGCGAGATTTTTCGCCATTAAACTATATTGTCGTCGCCCGCGATCGTAGGGATCAATTTGCAACCAAATGTCATACTTAGACCAGTAAGCGTAAACAGTATTAATAACGTCTAGGCGTTCCCAGCTAACAAATTTATCTATAGGAAAGTAAAAATCTCTTTCTGAGAAATACTGGGTAATAATATCAGGATTACCCAACACACCTAAAACTCGCAGTACAGTAATTTCTTGCAGTCGATTCAGAACATAATCAATCGGAATACTACTACGACTGACAATTTGGACTATAGGCGTTTCCGTACTCAAAACATCTTTGTAGCGATGATCTGGTGATTGAGGATCTGGCGTGATGTAATTCCAAAACTTCTCAACTTCGTAACGGGTATTATCAGATACAACACTTAATAAATTAGCCCACCAAGCATAATTGTTTCGTCCTAAAACATCAGCAACATTACTCACTAAATTCAAACTTTTTTGACTTAATTCGTGGGAGTCACTGTACAATAGTTGCCACAAAAACCCCCAGTCTAATTCTCGATTAAACGGTCGCCAACCGTAAGCAAGTAAGCTTTGCCGAGTATTATTTGTAGGAGTGCCTTCATTGCTTCTAAAATAGTCAAAATCCATATTTATCGGTTATGCAGCGTTAATTAAGTTATTTTGTGTTAAGTAGGAAGTTTTTAAAATTTTTTCTCGTAATATCAGCTAATTGCGTACAAATGGTAATTATATTTCCACTGTAGTGTCGAGGAAGTCTTTTTAATCTAACTCATTACTTTTGTATTATACTGTATTACAAGATAACTACTTATGTCAACTTTTTTGACAAACCAATTGGTAAGTGAGTGTTTAGTTTTAGCGATTGATGTAACTGCACTAGTTATCCGTCTGTAGATGAGGACTGATACCGTTTCGTTTTAAGATTAGACTTCTTGGCATTTGTCGGGGAAAAGGGGAAGGGTAAAAGGGTAAAAAACTTAAAATCCTTTCCCTTTAACCTTTTCCCTAAGAGTGCAAAAATATATTTTTGCAAGAGACTCCATGAGCTGCGCTCACAAGGAACAATAAAAATGATCTTGGAACGATTTTGCGTTGTTTCAGCCTCTATTTTCAAGGCAGGTCTATTGATACAGATTCTTGCAGGGGGAGCAGGGGGAGCAAGAATAGTGATTTGTATCAATAATTTCGTGAAATGGTATGACCCCTCTTTTGTTACTTTTGGCAAAGAATAATCTGCGATCCTTGCCCAGAATTAATTTTACCCATAGAGCTTCCTTTGAAGGTTTCTGTTGAGTTTGCGATCGTTAATCTCTTGACTAAATCTGAGTTTCATCATTTAGCTGCAATTTTTATCTGCCCAGAGTAACAAAAAAGGGATGACAGCGTATTTCAAATTGACGAAATACACAAGCTAGTCTCAAAGCCAGGTACAAAGCTTGTTTTACTTCTGTTAGCGCAGCGGGGCGTAGCCCATTCTGAATTCTGACTCCTGAATTCTGCTGTATATCATGTCCGTGGAATTGCCCAGCAGAATTCCCGACATCCCAAAAATAAAATTTTCGCCCTTTTGTCATAAATCCAAAAGGGCGAAAATTTTGAGTGCAATTTCCCTCTTTTCTCTTCCTCTGCGCCTCTGCGCCTCTGCGGTTCAATTTTCATGCTGATTCTTTCGTACAGAGGCTAAAATGCGGCAATATTAACCTTACAACTATATCAATAAGCAAAAACTCCATAGATGCTTGAACACTAAAGATAGCCATCTATGGTATAGAAATGTATAGAATCTTGTAAAGATATAAAATATAGTCGTTAAATGCACACATTTCTCGCTTCTTCCTCAATGCAGCTGTCTGTACCACCAAATCACTTTCAGCCTATGAAGATTGTCGCACTGGGGGACAGCTTAATTTATGGATTCGGCGACCCGGAAAAAGGAGGCTGGATTGAGCAACTACGGCGATGGTGGATGTTGCCGGATAGTGCCGGTCATATTCTTTATAATTTAGGGGTAAGAGGCGATCGCACGCAACAAGTAGCCCAAAGGCTAGAAGTTGAATTTCGCCACCGGGGTGAATTGCGAAATCGTGTCCCCGACTTGATTATTTTATCCGTAGGCGTAAATGACTCAGCCCGATTGGCGCGTCCCGATGGTCGAAGTTACACAGATTTTACATTGTTTGAAAAAGAAATTGCGTCTTTGCTAGATTTAGCACAACAACTGTGTCCTGTGTTATTCGTGGGCATGGTGCCAGTGAATGAAGCCAAGATGCCATTTTTAGATTGTTTTTACTACAATCATGCCGACCAGTACCGCTACAAAGAAGCAACTCGCATTGCTTGCAGCAAACGGCAGATTCCCTATTTGGATATTTTTGAGCAATGGATGGAACGCGGTGAAAGTTGGCGGCTAAAACGCTTGAGTGAAGATGGACTTCATCCTAATACACTAGGTTATCAAGCTTTGTTAGAAGATGTAATCAATTGGAATGCCATACCTTCTTTACGTTCGCGCAGCGTGTCGCAGACAGACGCTACGCGAACAATGGACTTTGCTAATACAGCTTACCATTCTCAATTTGATTATCACCTAAAATCATCCTAATAATATAGATGTATTGGTGTTTTAGGGATAGCCAATATTCTCGTATTGGCCATCCTCGCAAAAGCACCACAATTTTCCTAATTTTTTAATGAAGCGAGTCAAAATATATTTATAAAAACTCTAATTTCTCTATATTATCCATTACTCCTAACTCCTAACTCCTAACTCAGCACTCAGCACTCAGCACTCAGCACTCCTATGACGCCAACTTTATTTGGTCGCTGGCAAACTCGATTATTATTACTGGCAACTGTCGGCGTACTCGTATCTTTGCCATTTGCAATAGGTTGGATTGGCCCTGGTACTAACTCGGTTTATTTTTGGATACTTGCTTATGTCGCCATTTTTGGCTTAGGTTGGGATGTACTTTATGACTATCTACAAAAATCCCGTTGGGATAGAGATTGGCCCGCAGCTTATCAACTCTTAGCTGGTATATGGGAATTAATATTTATATTTTTTGGAGTCAAAGTATTTGGCTTATTGCCAATACCTTTACCGAAAGAAGAACTTTCGCCAGGAGCTTTTTTATTGCACTATAGCATCGTGTGGCTAGCAGTTTTTATTAGTTCCCAAAGCCTGATGCGAATTATCTTCCCTCGTTGGCGTTTTCGGGGTGGAGAGTGGTTGTAAAATCTGACTTTTTACGGTATCTGGAAAACCTCTCTCTAAGTCTCTCTCCTTTTAGGAGAGAGACTTTAAATTTTCCCCCTTCCCGCGACGTGTTGGGGGTTAGAGCGTTAGGTTTTTTGTGCGCTTTTCCACATAACGTGAAAAGTCAGCTGTAAAATCTAAAATTATCAAAACTAGGTTAATTAAAAATTACTGTAATTTTCAGGTAATTAAATCGTAGGGTAGGGACACACAAATGTACGTTCCTACAGTCGATTGTGCCAATAGATGAGGTTATAAATAAATACAGTTCAGATCAGCCCAAAACCCTAATGTAGAGACGCGATTTATCGCGTCTTGAAAGACCAATTATTTACACCAATAACCCTTAACTGAACCGTATTGGGTTATAAATCGCAAATTAACAAATTATAAAAAATTATATATGGCGGTTTTAGTTTGGATGCAATATGTTGTATTGACGTACAGTCGTGTACGTTTTTAAGAACAAAATGACTTTGGAAACCAAAGCAACGCATTACCTGTTGTATCTCATCAAATTACAAACAGCTATTTTTTCTGTTTACAAAATTGGCATTTGTGCTGATGTAGTAGTCATATATGAGTAAAACAGGACAAACTTTAGAATCTGGAGAGATTCTTCAATGCAGAGACGTAAATTAAGGAAGTGCAATGTCAAATTTTGATCTGGTTATTCGGCTATTTCTACAACTCACAGTTATTTTAACCACTTGTCGCATTGTCACGATTATAGGACGCCGCTATCTTGGTCAAACCGATGTTGTTTGCGAAATGATCGCAGGTGTAATGCTAGGGCCATCACTTTTAGGATTGATTGCACCAGATTTTCAGCAATGGCTATTTCCTAAACTTCCTATCATCACTGCTGTCGGACTCAAGATACCCAATCCATCGATGTCGATTTTATATGCTATTAGCCAGATTGGGTTGGCAATTTATATGTTTTTGATTGGTTTAGAGTTTAATACCAAACTCTTAAAACATCATATTAAAAGTGCAAGTTTACTATCTGCGGCTGGGATTATCACTCCTTTTATTTTAGGAGCGATCGCATCTTTTTGGTTTTATCATAATGGCGATTTTTTTCAACCAAAAGTTATGCCTTGGTCAGCCGCTTTGTATCTGGGTGCATCGATGACAATTACGGCTTTTCCAATGTTAGCTCGTATTCTTTACGAACGCGGTCTGACACAAACTCGCTTTGGTACTTTGGCTTTAGGTGCAGCATCGGTAGATGATGCAGTTGCTTGGTGTTTGTTGGCGATTGTGCTTGCTAGCGTGAAAAATTCTCTAAGCATTGCCATATTAGCGATTGGTGGTGGCATTTGCTATGTGCTATTTGCGATTTTTCTCGGTCAACCTCTACTGAAAGAATTCACACGCATGACAAAACGCGAAGGTGTGAACAGACAAACCCTGACTTTAATGTTGATAATTTTGATGTTTTGTGCATGGTTTACCGATGTTACAGGTATCTATGCAATATTCGGTGCTTTTGTGTTGGGAGCAGTGACACCACGCGGAGAATTTGCTCAACAAATTCGCCAATATACGGAATTTTTAACTACTTCTTTTTTGTTACCGATCTTTTTTGTTTTCTCTGGATTAAATACTCAAATTGGATTGGTAAACACACCTACTTTATGGGGAGTGACGCTATTAATTATTGCGATCGCAATTCTCGGTAAAGGTGTTGCTTGTATGTTAGCTGCAAAATTAACAGGGGGAAATTGGCGTGAATCTGCAACTATTGGCGCTTTAATGAATGCTCGTGGTTTGATGGAGTTAATCATCCTCAATATTGGTCTAGAACAGGGTATAATTACCCCAACTTTATTCACTATAATGGTTATTATGGCAGTCATTACTACCCTGATGGCATCACCACTGATTGCCTTCTTGTTGCACGGTACAAGCTATGAAAAATCTTCTTCTTAAGCAAAATTAAATATTAGATTCATTAAGTATCTAGTACTTTATCAAGCTAGTAATGAAAAGTTTGTAGTAAGGGCTTTAGTGCTGAGGAAATTAAGGACTAAAGTCCTTACTACTAACTTGCTTATCCATAACGGCTGCGACTGCATCGTAACAATAATTAATATAACAAGGAAGCACAAATTATTCTTGGTTGTATCTAACAAGCTTGACATTTTCTAGTATTTTAAAGAATTATCCTAGGGAAACCAGATAGTTAATTTTGAGGAAACCATGCACATAGTTATTCTCGTTCTGGTTGAGGTGCTGATTGTTATTGGACTTTCACGGCTAGTAGGGCTAGCATTCCGTTCTATTAAGCAACCGCTAGTAATTGGTGAAATTGTCGCCGGAATTATGCTCGGCCCATCTTTATTTGGTTTAGTTGCTCCCCATCTAGCAGTTAGCTTGTTTCCACCAGAAACTTTTCCTTTTCTGAATGTTTTGTCTCAGGTGGGACTAATATTTTTCATGTTTCTGATCGGGCTAGAACTAAATCCCAAATATCTCGGCGGCCAATTAGAAGTAGCAGTTTTAACTTCTCATGTCAGCATTTTGGTGCCGTTTTCTCTAGGAACATTGCTAGCGGTGATACTTTATCCCCTAGTTTCTAATGCAAGTGTATCATTCACCGCTTTTGCTTTATTTTTAGGGGCAGCGATGTCGATTACTGCTTTTCCTGTGTTGGCGCGAATCATTACTGAAAACAATTTACAAGGAACGCGTTTAGGAACGTTGGCGTTAACTTGTGCAGCAGTGGATGATGTCACAGCTTGGTGTCTGTTGGCAGTTGCGATCGCAGTTGCGCGAACTGGTGACTTTGCTGGTGCTGTACCCACAATTATCGCCAGTATAGTTTATATCGGCTTGATGTTGACCGCAGGTCGTTGGTTCCTGCAACGCCTTGCCAAACACTACCTCCGCGCGGGACGACTCAGCCAATTACTGCTAGCTGGGATTTATATGGCAGTAGTTGCGTCGGCGCTAATCACCGAACTAATTGGGATTCACTTAATTTTTGGAGCATTTTTGCTGGGAGCAGCCATGCCCAAAAATGAAGATTTAGTGCGAGAATTGGCAATAAAAACGGAAGATTTTGTCCTAATTTTCTTGCTGCCCATATTTTTTGCCTACAGTGGCTTAAAAACGCAGATTGGGTTGCTCAACCGTCCCGAATTGTGGCTTTTGTGTGGGTTGGTTTTAGCTGTAGCGATCGCAGGCAAGTATGTTGGTACTTATGTAGCAGCTCGTGTCAGTGGCGTTAGTAAACGGGAAGCCTCAGCACTTGGTTGGTTAATGAATACGCGCGGTTTAACCGAACTGATAGTGCTAAACATTGGTTTAGAGTTAGGGGTAATTTCCCCCTTAATATTTACCATGCTGGTAATTATGGCATTGGTAACTACCTTCATGACCTCGCCATTGCTGGAATGGACATATCCGAAAAAGCTGATCAGGTTAGATGTGGTGGAACCGGAGTTAGAAGCACAAACAGCTACCAGCGCTACTGATGCCGAAACTTTGATTCGTCCCTACCGAATTTTGGTGCCAGTGGCGAATCCGAGTACCCAAAAAGGCTTGGTACAGTTGGCAGCAAACATTGCCCTCAACTTCCGATATCCTGCTGTTGTTAACCCTCTGAGCTTGATTGAATTTGAAGAAGATTACGCCTTTGAAAGTACACCAGTTGAAGCAGACCGATTAATTGCCCAGCGCCGCCAGCAACTAGAAGAATTGATTAATACTCTCGAACCAGTAGAAATACGCTCTCACGTGCATCCCATCATTCGCATATCTAGTAATGTCGCACGGGAAACTGCACAGATTGCCGCACTCAAACAAGTTGATCTAATTCTTGTGGGATGGCATCGCCCAGCTTTTATTAGCAACCACTTAGGTGGAAGAGTTGGTCAAATGCTCACTACTGCGCCAGTCGATGTTGCAGTGTTTGTGGATAGAGGAAGCGATCGCTTAGAAAGCTTGTTGGTGCCTTATTCGGCAAATATTCATGATGATTTGGCATTAACACTAGCTCTGAGACTGCTAATTAACCGTGAAACTTGTATATTACAGGTTTTGCAGGTTGTATCCGAAAATCACCTCAAAGATGAATTGAGTTACGAGTTAAATACGATGATGGAGCAATTACCGAGTAGTGTACGCGATCGCATCGAAATCAAAATTGTCCAAGCTCCAGATCCAATCCAAGCTGTAGTCGAAGCCTCAAAAAATGTAGACCTAACAATTGCAGGCACTAGCCGTACTTGGGGTATCGAGCGTCAAACATTGGGAAGATATACAGATCAACTAGCCATTCAATGTTCCTCTTCCCTGCTAATCGCTCGCCGTTACAGTCAAGTCACCGCTCATCTGGCTTCCATGCTTCCTGATGTTAGTAGTCAAGAGCCAACATTGAGGAACTGAGAACATGAATCATTTCAACTTGAAATCTTTGGCTTTTTACGGAGTAGCAATAAGTTCGGTGCTACTGTTGTTTAAAACTGTCAGTGTGTACGGAGAAAACAATCTCAAGGCTCCTTTGCCAGTTAACGGTCGCTATCGGCTAACCCTAGCGGAGAATTTGCCTAACTGTGAAAAATCGGATACTCTGACGTTAAACATTGAGCAGTCAGGTATTTACTTAAATGCCTCTGTATTACCGGCAAACGCTAACGCCGACACTGACGAAAAGCACTCTCTGGCAGGCATCTTCAGAAATCAACAATTAAATTTATCTGGAAAAGTTGGTAAATCAATACTTTGTAATATTCCTCGTCCCCAAAACGATCCTCTGAACTCAGTCACAATTCAAATGCAACTTGTGGATCAAGGTAATATGACAGGTCAATTAACCGTAAAGGGCATTCCACAAACTCTGAAATTTACTGCTGTGCCCCAAAAAGCTAATTGAATTGGGGGATTGGTAGAGAGGCGATTCATCGCGTCTACGGGATTGGAAGCGCGAAGTAAACAGCAATGTGAGCGCATTGTATGGGTTTTATGGAGCAAATAAACAGAATGGATCAGGGACTAAAAACTAAGCAATTTTATCAATGGGGCAAGCAGCTATTTAGCATCAGTATATTAGGCTTTTATGCAGCGATCGCCCTCGAAACTTTCACCACTGCTGCTACACCAGGGGCAAAGCTGAATAATTGGCGTTTTTCTCCTAAGACACAGCAACTCGAAATCACCCTTTCAGCAGGCACAACCCCTCGTTATTTCTACTTAGCTCAACCCTCTCGTTTGGTTGTAGATTTACCGAATACTAAGTTAGGCAAAGTTACCACCCAACAAAATTATTCTGGAGCAATCAAAAGCATTCGTATTTCTCAGCTAAACGCAAACGATACACGTATTGTCTTAGATTTAGCAGCAGGGGCTGTTTTTAATCCCAAAAAGGTACAATTGCAACCCGTTTCCCGAAAAAATTCCACTCGCTGGGTGTTACGTCCGGTTATTTCTGGTAAAACTACTGCTGTAAAACCAGGAAAGTCGGCACCTTCAGCCAAAAAACAACCTCAAACACTCCAAAAGCCGCCTAGTAACCTACCCGTAACTACTAACCCACAATCTCCCTTACTCACAGTTCCGCCTCCATCCAATGAACTGCCCTCAACAATTACTACTAACTCAGGGCAGCCTTTTGTCACCGTACCTCCTTTAAATCCAAATCCATCCTCTCCCTCTCAACAACCTGCTTTGAGTCTTCCCCCTCCTTCTTTCCCAAATCAACCCGGCAATTTAAATAACATTCCTCCTTTCGGGGTGTCGGAATTTCCTGTTCCAACAATCCCCAACGATCCCGAACCCCAGGTAATCGAGTTTGGTCAACCTTTACCCAAAACTAAATAAAAATTGGGAATTGGGCATGGAGAAGAGGCAGGGAAGCAGGGGAGTAGAGGAGCAGGGGAGCAGAGGGGCAGAGGGGAAAAACTTACTGCCACTTCTCCCCTGCTATGCCCTATGCCCTAATAAATGAATTACCTTTTTCCAACTAACTCCTTCACCTTGTTGATGATGCTCACTGGATCGATACCTTGATATGGGTACTGTTCCCACAAACCGCCGCAACCTTCTTTATGAGTTCCAAGATGGGCATATTTGGGAGTCAAACCCCGCTCTAGTAGCCAAGAACCGAAACGACTACCTAAGCCAGTGCGACGGTTGAAGGCTTCTACTACAAGCACAAAAGGAGCGTTACCAACTTTGGTAATTATTTCTTCATCAATGGTGTTCAAAGTTGGTTTATTAATCAAACCAATGTCTAGCCCTTCTTGCTTCAGACGCTCTACAGCATCAACGGCACGGTAGAGAGCATCACCAAAACTGATGATGTAGCCTTGCGTCCCTTCTCGTATAACCTCATCTTTACCAGGAATAAATTTGTAACCATTTCCAAAGAAGTCATTGCCGTTGCTGTCCTGAATATTGGGCACTTTGGAACGAGTGGAGAAAATAAACCGCAGTCCAGGCTCAAAAAACACAGCTTCTACACAAGCTGTCATTTGATTATTATCTGCCGGAAAGTACAACTGTGTTGGGTAGCCATCATCCAAGCCATTGTCGGCAAACATATTATTTATACCAAAGTGGCAGCTGTTATCTGCCATGTCATCTATACCCGCATGGGAAAAATGACACAGAACATTGGAATAGTTCAGCCGTGCCATCGTGATTTCTGAGATACACATTTCTAAGAAGGCGCTGAAGGTCGCAAAAATACCTTGCTTGCCCTCGTCCATCCCGAATCCAGCCGCAGCAGAGAAGTTGCTCCGTTCCATGATGCCGGAGGAAATAAATATTTCTGGGTATGTTTCATGAATTTTCTTCAAACCGCAAGAGCCTTCTAGATCGCTATCAATGACCTTAACTTTTTCTTTACGCTCCGCTTCACTCATGCG
The DNA here is from genome assembly GCF_034530915.1 of Nostoc sp. DedQUE09. NCBI lineage: Bacteria > Bacillati > Cyanobacteriota > Cyanophyceae > Nostocales > Nostocaceae > Nostoc > Nostoc sp. DedQUE09. Next base: position 23,607 of record NZ_JAVRCE010000026.1, on the reverse strand, counting down.
ACTGAGGACGCCCACCACGGCTTCACCAAACACACTACGGTTAGCGCCCCATTTGTCACCAGAACCCAGAAATGTATATGTTTGTTTGGGTTTCTCAATATTTTTAAGGTATTCCACAGCCGCAGTTTGTCCGCGAGATTCTAGATACTTAAGTGCTAAATCTACAGAAATGACATCATGACCATGAATGGAACCTTCTAAACCTTCAATACCAGGACACATCGGGCGTTTATTGATAATAGCGATCGCTCCGGGAGTATTTACAGCTTCGCAAATACGATGGTATAAATCGTCTAAGTCTTCCCCGTCTCCCTGAAGTACTTTCAAACCGTGGCCTTCTAGGGTTTTGGCGACATTAAAACCAGGTAAATATTTAGAAGGATGTCCGGCGATCGTTACATCGTTGTCATCAATGAGCAGCTTGACGTTGAGATGTTGAGCAACAGCCAAGCGAGCAGCTTCGGCATCGTTGCCTTCTTGCTGCGATCCATCAGAACCGAGACAGAAAACAGCTTTGCCTGGATTCGCCATTGCCACACCATTGATGTAAGGCCAAATATGGCCCAAGCGCCCAGAACTAAATTTCACACCAGGAGTTAGTTTTAGTTCGGGGTGTCCCGGTAAATTGGAATGTGCTTGCCGATAGCGTAAAAGTTGCTCGGCAGGTAAATCACCATGCAACGTTGCCATCAGATATTGAGTGGCGACTCGATGTCCAGCTTCATCAAAGAAAATCGGCACAAATTGCTCCGATGCTCCCCGGAAAAAAGCATCAAGGATTATCACCTCTGGCACAGTATCATAAGGCCCACCAGTATGGCCACCCACTCCGCTAGCAGCACCAGTCGCTGTAAAAAAGACGATCGCATCCCGGCAGAGTTGAATATTCGCTTTGAGAGCCTCTCGCTGTTGGGCGGTAAGGCTGGAATTTGCTGGATTGAGCGCTAAAAATTGGTAAGCACCGAGATCAATCGGAAATTGGGTATTAATAGTAGTCATGGTTTATTGATTGAATAAAAAACAATTTGAACAGACGGGATGCGCGATCGCATTACAAAAAAATTGTTAAAACCCCGATGGGTAACAATTATCCAAGCTCAAGCTAACCACTCGGAACCTTTGTGGAACCGTGTGATTTCATCAAATGCCAAAATCAATACATGCAATTGTGCATGAATGTGCTTGAATTCAATTGAAGTTACGGATTACCGTACAAAAACTTGTATATCAATAAGTATAAACTCACAAACGTGCAATTTCAAGTTCAAAAACGCATTTTCAGGAAAATTAATTATGCTAACTGCTGAACGACGACAATTCATCTTAGAAATACTGCGTCGTGATAAAAAGGTACTTTCGACAGAGCTTAGTGCTGTTCTGAAGGTTTCTGAGGATACGATTCGCCGGGATTTGCGAGAACTGGCAGAAACGGGACTATTGCAACGCGTTCATGGGGGAGCGCTCCTCAAATCTCCAGCCACTGCTAGTTATGCCGATCGCCAAAAGCAAGCGCCAAAAGAAAAGGAAGCGATCGCTCGCACAGCAGCAAAATTAGTTTGTACAGGACAAGTGGTGATTTTAGATGGAGGTACAACAACTCTCCAAGTAACCCGTCATTTACCTTTAGATTTGCACGCAACAGTGATCACAAATAGTCCACCAATAGCAGTTGCTTTAGCAGAACATCCCCATATAGAGGTTGTGATGTTAGGTGGACAACTCTACAAAAAAGCCTTGGTGAACGTGGGTACTGTCACAATTGAGACATTACGGATGATTCGTGCAGATTTGTGCATGTTAGGGGTTTGCAGTTTGCATCCAGAGGTTGGGATTAGTGTACCTAACCTAGACGAAGCCCACGTCAAACGAGCGATGATTGCTGGATCGGCTGAGGTAGTAGGATTAGTGACAGCAGAAAAATTAGACACGGCTGCTCCTTATCTAGTGGAGTCTATTCATGCCCTGACTTACTTAGTAACAGCACCCACGGTATCTAATAATATGCTGAGTGCTTACAAAGCTTTAGGTTTGACCATTATACGTGACGAGTACGAGTGATCTGATTTTGAAGATGCGATCGCTAGGGATTGGGGAGCAGGGGAGATGTGGCAGTTAGTTTATCCCCTCTGCCCCTCGGTCACTGAGCGTAGCCGTTGGCGTGGTTACTGAGCGTAGTCGAAGTGCAGCCTCTCGTAGAGAAGTGCTGCCCCCCGCCCCTCTGCCTCTCATGCCCAATGCCCAAATCTAAAATCTATCCGTTTCTTGGGGTGTTCCAACTGCTCCCGGTTGAGCGTTAAAGAAGTTTTGAGCAGCTTCATTCTGATATATACATCTAATATCAGGTTTGTCACTGTCCAAGTTACCTGTGAAACCAAAGGTGTTCAGGCGATTTTTGCAATCTCTTACCTGATCGTTAGTCACCAGCTTACGTTGCTCTAAAAGCGCCCAGTTATTTTGTCGGAGAACGCATCCAGGACGCATAGTGGGCTGGGAAACATAGACATTAAAGGGGCTGAGAGTAACGAACAATCTAGCGTCCATTACCATTGCACTGGCTCCATACTGCACACAAATTTCCGGGTTTGGTGCTTTGGTGTCAATGAAGTCACGGGAAGCCACATTTGCTGGGGACAACGTGGCTGTAGAACTAAAAGCAATGCCAATCCCAATTCCTAAAATCAACACCCCTCCCATAATTGCGATGGTGGTGAAGTTAAATAGAGGGGATTGGAAAATAGAGGGTTTAGAAGTAGTAGCCGATCTACCAGTAGATTTACGTCTCATTGTTGCTTAATCACCTTCACGCCGATTTGGGAGGGAGTGGTCTAAAGTTTTTTCTCCCTCTTTCAGTATGCCTATTCTTGACTATAATTGCCTGTGACTTTCCCTGCGCTCTTCTTGCTAAATGAGAAAAATACGAGTTTATCCAAATATCGGGACAAAATTTTAATACTTTTAATTGTTATCAGATATAGCTAATTTACTTTTCACAATTGAGCTAGTCAGAAAGCTTAAACTATCTAACTTTTGTTGTTAATTTCCAATTTTTAGGATGAGATATTTTTGTCACCCCTAGCAATTGATACGTAAAACAATGTAAATTAAAACTTAATGAAATTTTAACAAGTAATTAAAAGCACGTGACATTTCAAAGAGCGCTACCTTTGGGCAAGAGATTCAAAACTTCGCAACTTAAAATCTTTATAGCTGATAGTCTGACTATTTTTTGGGGAGACTGGTTAGATTTACGCGTGAGAATCCTACCAGTTGCTGCATCAGGCTTAATATCCCCGCTCATATATATTCTAGCTTTTGGCTTGGGTTTGGGTAGTTCCATCAAACCCGGTTCAGGAATTAGTGGCAACTATGACAACTATTTGGAATTTATATTACCGGGAATGGTGGCGCTGTCGTCGATGACGGTTAGCTTTGCTGGAACGACATTTTCAATTTGTGGAGACAGACTATTTACCAAAACCTTTGAGGAATTGTTGTTAACTCCCATAAATCCTTTAGCGTTGTACATGGGTAAAATGCTGGCGGGAGTCGTGCGGGGTTTGATGACTTCCGGTTCCGTGATTTTGGTAGCGCTGCTGTTTAGTGGAAACTGGAATTTTCTCAACCCACTGTTTTTACTGTTAGTGGTGCTGAATTGTGCGGTATTTGCTGGATTAGGGGTGATTGTAGGGTTGAGTGTGCGATCGCTCGAATCAGTCGGACTCTACAATAACTTTATCATTATCCCCATGTCGTTCTTAGGAGCGACTTTCTTTGACCCTGCTACATTACCAGCGGCTCTCAAAGTTTTAGTTTACCTGCTGCCACTAACCTACGCCAGCATTGGATTGCGTGCAGTTGCCAATCTACCCTTGTCTCAGTTTCCTTGGTACAGCATACCGATTTTGTTGGCGATCGTGATCGCTCTTTCTCTCTGGGGTGGTTATAAATTTGCTCATCAACAAGATTAAAGCGTTCCTTACAACCTGTGCTTTAACTGTTGAATTTTCTGTAAAACTTTTTCCCGATGCTGCGTTACCTTGATCCATCGGGGTAGCCGACTGGCAAGACTGCCATTGTGCCAGCCTAATGGCTCATCTGGCAAGTGTTCTCGCAACTTTGATTGAACATAGCTTTCCAGGAAGTTCAAATGTGCCTCATTATAAGCCCATAGTACCTGACCGCAACAAGAGATTTGGAGCCACAGGGGCAAGCCAAAAAAATGCTCTAATATTTCATAGCTGGAATTTCTTTTATTCCCATAATTGTTCTGCCACAGTAGCAATGCGGCTTTTCGATTGCCATCCTTTGGTTGTTGTTTTGTATAGCTACAGTGATGACAGGTAATTCTTTTGATGGAACAGAGACTTGATTGCTCAGAGTTTAGAGTCAATATCTTAGCAATGCGCTCGCATTGGGGACAACGTACTAAAATTTCTTGCTCAAAATCAGAAAGTCGTTTGCCATAGTCTCTAAATCTTATAACCATTTCATCTCAAACCTGCTATGTAGCGTCCCATTAAGACACCAATTAACCAATTAATTATTTATGTTTCACATATTGTCTAATCTGTCAATGTATAAGTGATAATTTGGATTTTTTATAAAGATTGCGTGAAATTACTAGTTATCATGATAAAGCATTACAAGAATTGCTTTATAAATCAACCTATGAGTATATATCAACTCAGTGAGCAAAAACACATTAACCACTATCTATCTAGCAGATAGATAGCAGTTTCAAAGTGAGTTTTTGCTGTTTGATTTAAACCATGCGGTATAGTATTCTGCGAATCAATATCCAAAGGACACAAATATGACTAGAATTGCCACAAAAATAGCCTTATCTGTTCTCGGAGCAGCAGGAATTAGTTTTTTGTCTTCGACACCAGCAAGAGCCGTCATCTTTGTAGAACCCATTGTGACGACTAAAAATCAAGAAGTATTCGAGGCAAAAAAACCAAGAACCCTTACAGGGTTTCTACCAGGGGAAGTAATAGAATATGGTGTTCCAGATGTAGCTAATAACTTTGTAAATGCTACCGGATACGATATAAAAAGCTTGGTCTTTGATTTAAAAACACTGTCCTATAGTAATCCGAATTCTAATCCAGCATTTGATAATGAACCAGTGCAGTGGGGAGATGTTAATGGAGATGGGAAGATTGGTAACTCTGCTGACCCCGATCTAAAGGATATTTTTACAGACATTACCATTGCTGGTAGTACTATCACTTTTAGTGGTGGCGTCATCCCAAACGGAACCCTGTTTTACAATCCATTCGCTAGCCTGCCTAATCTAGCGCCAGGTGCTGGAATCATTCCACCAATTCCAGCAGACCAAGAAGATAAAGATGGGCCGATCAGAGTGGCTTCTTATTACACAGCATCTGTTCCTGAATCAACTAACCTTTTAGGTGTACTGGTTTTTGGCGCTTTAGGCGTAGCTTTAAAACTAAAGCGATCGCTCTGTTAAAGAAAGTAGGGAGCAGGGGGCAGGGAGATGAGGGAGATGAGGGGGCAAAAAGACAAGGAGATAAACAAAACTCCTAACTCTTAACTCCTAACTCAGCACGGGCTAAACGCCCCGCTTCCGCTAACAGCACTCAGCACTCCTAACGCCCTCATTCTGTAATTAACTCCCGATACACTGTCATTGTTTCCTGATGGACACGGGCAACACTCAGCCTCTCTAGGTTTTTCTTTGCCCGCTGTTTCCACTCTTGCAGCATCTCGGCACTACTCAGTAGTTGCACTAAAACCTCAGCTAAAGCATGACTATCTTTTGCTGGCACTAAAAGACCTGCTCGCCCGTTGTCTAAAGCTTCAGGAATCCCGTCTATCTGAGTGCCGACGATCGCAGTTCCAGTTTCTCTAGCTTCCGAAAGTACCAAAGGGCAAGGGTCACGGTGGGAAGCCAGCACAAATATGTCGCAAGATATCAAATAGCGTTGAGGTTCTGGTTGGAAGCCTTCAAAATGAATACGTTCTTTTACAGAAGTTGCTTCTGCCTGCGCCTCAAATAGCTGTTTATCAGGGCCATTTCCTACCAAATAAAGATGGGCTTGGGGAAAATCTGAGGCAATTTGTTCAAAGGCAGCAATTAACTCAGCAATTCCCTTGCGTTGATACATCCCGGCTACAGTGGCGATCGCTGGATGTTGTAATGGTAAAGGTAGATAATCTTGTATTTGTCGGGTGCGGGGACTGCCTAAAGTACCGTTACATACCACCCGCAACTTGTGTTCTGGAATACCGCGCCTAATCATAGAATCTTGCACAGCTTTACTAACAGCAATTACTCTGTCAGCTAAACCCATCAACAGGCTGGCACGTTGAAATTCGTTGTGGACTGTAGAAACTAAAGCATATTTGCGTCCCTTGAAAATGCGTGCTAATATTACCCCCGTCATCATGTGAGCATGAACAATATCCGGCTGAAATTCAGCTGCGATCGCTCGGTAACGTATAGCTGCTTTAATCGTATTTATTGGCTTTCTGCTTTGGTTCAAGTGGTAATGTTTGACACCACAAAGCTCTAGTAAAGCCTCGTATTCTCCACCAGCAGAAACAACTGCTACCTCATAACCAGATTTTGCCTGTAGACAAGCCAGATCCACAGCCACATTCACAATACCGTTACCTATTTCTTGAACGTGGTTCAAAATATGTATGATTCGCATAATCTTTGAGATGTATATAAAAAATAAAGATAAGTAACCGAGTATAAATCAACCAACATAATGGTTGAGGTCTTTAGCGACAACTCAAAAGTAGTCAGTAGTGCGTAAAATTAACCACTTTCTCCTGACTAAGAGCGCTTATTACCAGTTACTTAGCTTAAAGACTTATTCAGTAACGGCTCGATAAATCGGGGTAAAACTTCAAAATTTTGAAGACTGAATCTGTTATCTCAAATTTTATATTTCCCAATACCTAGTATCGAAACTCTAGTACAGCACACCAGCCAAACCAGAGAATAAAAGCTTTTTTAAAATACTGGTTTATGACAACAGCATTTTGCTTGATGATCAAGAAGGTAATTAACGGTAACAAATAATTCATTATTACTGTTAATAATTGTGTGAAAGCCAGTAATGATAAAGCTTCAGTCAGTTTTAGTTAAACTCATAACCTGAGTTTGAGGTGACAAAATGACAACCTTACATACTCCACACTTCTAATCAATACCACCTCATATACACATAACCTGGTCTGATGGCAACATATAATTTTTGCAATCGGGTACTTCTACAGAAGTTAAAGTCTTTGGTTATTATTCTTTTTACACCTTGGGGACTTTAAATAATTTCACTGCGACAAATCTGGTAGTTGGTAGTAACGTAACGTCCTCGTCTAGCGTTCAGAGTTTGACTGAGCGCTCACAGGCAAGTCCACCGGTGGGACAGAATCTAATTCTAAATTCTGAAGACTAGCGCTTTGATTCTGGGCATTTTGCCAGACATCATAGTAAAAATCAATCAATACAAGTTTACGAACCTGAGAATTGTTTCCCTGAGAGCGGCGTGATGAAATAGCAGTTAGCAAAAACTTCCAAGACCGAGGAGAAAGTATCGATGGATCTATCATTGAAAGAAAACTCTTGAGATTTTTTTGCTTCAATGCGACTAAAATCCAATGGAGTTTCAGGTAATTTTTTATATCCTGAAAGACGGGAATCTTTGAGCGATGTTGCTCATTTACCAAAGCGTAAATTTTTTCCTTCATTAAAATATTTGTCGCCAACCGCCGAGACAAAGAAAACTTTTGATTATAAGCACCCGGCCAGATAGTGCGGTAAGCAAGACACTGGTTGAAGAAAATAGCATCGCCAAACTGAGCAATCCGAATCCAGGAATCGATGTCATCACAGTTAGCATCGAGTGTGGAGTCCCAACCGCCACTTTGCAGGAAAGCATCACGTCGACAAGCTACTTGTACAGGTGTGCCAAAGGGTACAAGCTCTAAAAGCATCCCGTAGTGAATATCGGCTTGGGGGATATAAAAAGCTAAACCAGGGCCAACTTGGGGAGTGCGACTAAGTTCAACTTCATTGCCATCCACCTGAGCCGCCACACAAGAGCAGATTACAGCTTCCGAACGAAGTGCGATCGCTTTTGCCATCTCTTCTATGCAGTTAGGTGCTAAATAGTCGTCATCATCTAAAAACTTAATCCAGTCGCCGCTAGCTTTGGCAACTCCAGCATTTACCGTTGCTGCATGACCTTGGTTTACTTCGTTACGATGATAAACAACCTTGTCCCCTAAGCTTTTGAGATAGGTTTGGGTGTCATCAGAAGAACAATCATCAGCAACAACCACCTCGCACTCGATTGTTTGGTTACGAGCGGAATCAATTGCTCTTTTCAGCAAATTCAAGCGATTATAGGTACTGATGACGATGCTAAATTTCATAAATTTTTCCTTTGTAGTACGGCATTTTGCAATATAGCTTTGATCTTTAGGCTGTTGTATCAGTACAATTATCAATCCTAACAAGTAGACTGAAATAGGATTATCGATTTATCATTGATGATCGTGAGTTTTTTTAAGCAGACAGAAAGACTATGAACGCTCAAGAGATTATCCGCTCCATTGAAGCGGAACAGATAAAGTCAAATCTGCCCGACATTTATGTGGGCGACACTGTAAAAGTGGGAGTGAAAATCAAAGAAGGCGAAAAATACCGCGTGCAACCCTACGAGGGGGTTGTGATTGCCAAGCGCAATGGCGGCATCAACGAAACTATTACAGTTCGTAAGGTTTTTCAAGGCGTGGGCGTTGAGCGGGTATTTCTGTTGCATTCTCCCCGGATTGACAGCATTAAGGTGTTACGTCGCGGGAAAGTCCGCCGTGCTAAACTATATTATCTCCGCGATCGCGTAGGTAAGGCAACCAGAATCAAGCAACGGTTTGACCGCCCTTTGTGATTCGTCCTTCAATCATTATGGGAGAAATCTCAAGCTGCAAGCGGCATTTGCCGCTGACTTGTTTTCCCGACAAAATTAAGGTATGATATAAATCGCGTATTGCGTTAAACTGAAATTTAGTTCAGCGCAATCACTGAATCAAAAACAGCTTGTGCGCTCTTAGTTCAGTTGGTAGAACGCAGGTCTCCAAAACCTGATGTCGGGGGTTCAAGTCCTCCAGGGCGCGCTCAAGAGCAAAAAAACAAAGCCCGAAATAATTACGCAGCTGTTAATATGGCAGTTAGCGCTAATAATTTCGGGTAAACTTATTGTATTTGCAGTTGTTTTGCTTCCAGTAAGTGAAACAGAGTCGAAACTGCAAACCTAGATGACAATTAAACAGGATCTAGTATAAGAAACGGGGGATAACGGTCGTGGCCAAAAAAAGTGAAGCAGAATTGCCAGAAACCACAAATGGGTTTAGCTTTGGCAACTTCATACAGGGAACCAAAGAAGAACTTGAAAAAGTAGTTTGGCCCAGTCGCAAACAAATAGTGAGCGAATCCGCTGCTGTGTTGTTAATGGTGGCACTCTCCGCATCTTTGATATACTTGGTCGATGGATTGTTTGCTTGGGCAGCAAAACAGGTGTTCTAATGAGTTTTGCAACAGATGAACCACGCAACTCAATGTTGCAGCCAGAAGAAACAGCAGAAGCAGCAGAAGCGGCGTCAAAAGAAGCACGCTGGTATGCAGTACAAGTAGCTTCCGGCTGTGAGAAGCGTGTAAAGACTAACTTAGAGCAACGCATTCAAACTTTTGATGTCGCTGACAAAATTATCCAGGTAGAAATTCCGCAGACGCCAGCGGTGAAAATCCGCAAAGATGGCAGTCGCCAGCATACAGAAGAAAAAGTTTTCCCTGGTTATGTGCTGGTACGGATGATGATGGATGATGATACTTGGCAGGTGGTACGCAACACCTCTCATGTAATTAACTTTGTCGGTTCAGAACAAAAACGTGGTAGCAGCAAGGGTCGCGGTCATGTCAACCCGATACCACTGAGTTCTTCAGAAGTTGAACGTATATTCAAACAAACCAGCGAACAAGAAGCTGTTGTCAAAATTGACATGGCTACTGGTGATAAGATAATGGTGCTTTCTGGTCCATTTAAAGACTTTGAAGGCGAGGTAATTGAAGTCTCTCCAGAACGGAGTAAACTTAAAGCCTTGCTCTCAATTTTCGGCAGGGATACACCAGTAGAATTGGAATTTAATCAGGTAGAGAAACAGAGTTAAATACAAATGGCGAAGAAAGTAGTGGCGGTCATTAAACTGGCCCTGAATGCTGGAAAAGCCAACCCAGCACCGCCAGTTGGTCCCGCCTTGGGTCAACATGGTGTCAACATCATGATGTTTTGTAAAGAGTACAACGCCAAAACAGCAGACCAAGCTGGAATGGTGATACCTGTAGAAATTTCGGTTTTTGAAGACCGGAGTTTTACATTCGTACTCAAGACGCCACCCGCATCAGTACTGATTCGGAAGGCGGCGAAAGTTGAAAAAGGCTCGAATGAACCCAACAAAAAGAAGGTTGGGTCAATAACCAAAGCACAATTGCAAGAAATAGCCCAAACCAAACTCCCCGACCTCAATGCCAACGACATAGACGCGGCAATGAAGATTGTGGCAGGAACGGCTAAAAATATGGGCGTAACAGTTACGGATTAGTCATTGGTCATTGGTCATTAGTCATTAGAAAAAATCAACAAATCACAAATGACAAAGGACAAATGACATAGACGCCTTAGCGGCTTCCCGCAGGGTAGGACAAATAACTAAAAATTATCGGGGGAGAGGCGAGGCTTCGGAATTACCCCAGGAGAAAAAATGCCAAAAATATCGCGTCGTTTGCAGGGTCTGCAAGCAAAAGTAGAAGATAAGGATTATCATCCCCTAGAGGCTTTAGCCCTCCTTAAAGACACAGCAACAGCTAAATTTACCGAAGCTGCTGAAGCGCATATCCGGTTGGGAATTGACCCCAAGTATACAGACCAACAGTTGCGGACAACGGTAGCACTGCCCAAAGGTACAGGACAAATCGTCCGCGTGGCGGTGATAGCCAGAGGCGAAAAGGTAAACGAAGCCAGCAGTGCTGGTGCTGATTTAGTTGGGTCAGAAGAACTGATTGACGAAATCCAAAAAGGTAGAATGGATTTTGACAAGCTGATTGCTACACCCGATGTGATGCCACAAGTGGCAAAACTGGGTAAGTTGCTTGGGCCGCGTGGTTTGATGCCATCGCCCAAGGGTGGAACCGTAACATTTGACTTAGCAGGTGCGATCGCAGAATTCAAAGCAGGTAAATTAGAATTCCGGGCCGATCGAACTGGTATTGTGCATGTTATGTTTGGTAAGACAACCTTCTCGCCTGAAGATTTGTTAGTCAACCTGAAGGCATTACAGGAGACAATTGACCGTAACCGTCCTTCAGGAGCTAAAGGTCGTTATTGGCGCACATTTTATGTGTCAGCCACTATGGGGCCATCAATTAAAGTTGATATCAGTGCCCTAAGAGATTTGAAACTGAGCCAAGCAAGTTAATTTTTAGTCATTAGTCATTTGTAAAGGCAAAGGACAAATGACATAGACGCGCCAGCGCCTACTCTACGAGAACGCCAAAGGCGAACCCGCAGGGTAGGACAAATGACTAAATTAAATAAGCAAAGCCGGAGACAGCAGGTGCTAATAACTTAATATCCTGCCGAGGTTAAAACTCTAATTGTCAGAATTACCACCCATAAAGGTGTAATAACTATGGCATCAAGAGTCTTACTACTTAACCCCGGCTATATTAGCTGGGGTTTGTTGTTTGGGTTCAGGTTGAGAAAAAACGTACAAAAGGGCACTTCCCCGATTGTTTTAAGGAGGTGAGATTGGAATGGGTAGAACACTAGAAAATAAAAAAGAGATAGTAGCTGACCTCAAAGAAACTTTGAGTGAGTCAACTCTGGCCCTGGTAATAGAGTATCAGGGACTAACTGTTGCTGAAATTAGTGATTTACGGCGGCGGCTGCGTCCCAGCGGTACTGTTTGTAAGGTGACGAAGAACACCCTAATGGGCATTGCCATTAAAGATGATGAAAAATGGCAACCTATGTCCGAATTGCTAAATGGTTCTTCCGCCTTTTTGCTGGTAAAAGAAGATTTTTCATCGGCAATTAAGGCATACCAAGAATTCCAAAAAGTCACCAAGAAGACAGAACTTCGCGGTGGTGTACTAGAAGGTCGCCTACTCAAAGAACCTGATGTCAAGGTACTAGGAGACTTGCCATCTAAGGAACAACTCATCGCACAAATTGCTGGGGCTATCAATTCCTTGGCTACCAAGATTGCTGTGGGTATCAACGAAGTTCCTGGTTCACTGGCTCGTGCTTTACAGGCTGTGGCCGACCAAGAACAAAGTGGTGGTAGTACTGAAACTGCTGCTGTACAAGATAGCGGCACCGAAAGCACTGCTGAAGGTGATAGTAGCACTGAAACTGCTGCTGAATAGACTTCGTGGTTCATCAGTCAAAAGTCAAAAGTCTATAGTTAAAGACTAATGACCCATGACAAATAAATAATCAAAATTACAGGAGTTATATCAATGTCTGCTACAACCGATAACATTTTAGAACAACTAAAAACTCTTTCTTTGCTGGAAGCTTCTGAGTTAGTCAAGCAAATTGAAGAAGCTTTTGGTGTAAGTGCTGCTGCACCTGTTGGCGTAGCGTTTGCAGGGCCTGGTGCTGCTGCTGCTCCTGCTGAAGAAGCTGTTGAGCAAACTGAGTTTGAAGTCATTCTCGAATCAGTCCCAGCTGATAAGAAGATTGCCGTACTGAAAATTGTCCGCGAATTGACCGGTTTGGGTCTCAAAGAAGCTAAAGACTTGGTAGAAGCTGCGCCCAAGGCAGTTAAAGAAGGTGTTGCTAAGGATGCCGCTGAAGATGCTAAGAAGCGCATCGAAGAAGCTGGCGGTAAGGTGACTGTTAAGTAGTCACAACTCTATTACCACTTTTTTATTAAGGAGTCTAACTTAGGCTCCTTTTTTTATCGTAGAATCTTATGTTGCAGATAAAAATAGTATTAAGTATTACAACGCTAATTTGTTGTTAAAAAAGCAAGGGTTAGATTAAGTTGGGTTGATTTGCTTTCTTACCCATTGACGAAATGCCCTAAGCGTTGGGCTTCTACCTAAAGTTAGGCTTTGTTCGACAAACCGGGGAATTTCTTCAACAGTGGGCAAGTTGGGAAAAATAGAACTAATTTCAGACTCAATGTATTTGCCATCCTGAAGAATATTAATTTGTAGCTTGCCATTTTCATATCGCCACAGTTCAGGAACTCGCAATGCTTCGTAAGCATCTAGTTGAGTTTTGGAAGTAACATCAACTTCAATTGCAAGGTCAGGTGGCGGGTCAACCCTCAAGTCTATTGGCTCTTTACCAATCATTTGAGCATGATTTTGAATGTAGAAAGAGTCATCAGGCTCTACACCAAAAGCCATATCTTCACGCTTGAAAGTGGTTGAGCCAAATGTTTCACAGTCAATTTCTAACTCTTCCAAAAGAATTTTTACCAAATCTCCAATGATAACTTTGGCTTTCTCATGCTTTGGTAACGGCATTCTCATCTCCAAAGTTCCCTGGGTGTAAGCCAATCGAGTGGCTCGATGGTCGCCAAGTTCTTCTAAAATTGCCTCAAATTCTTGCCAGCTAACATCGTGGAGTATTACTCTATGTCCCGGCGGAACACTTAATTGTTGCAATTGAAGTGTTACCATTATTTACCATTTAAATTTCAGGTTTAGATTGTAGAAGCCAAGATGTAACTATCGTAGCAAAAAATAATATTTAACTATCAAACTTTTGATTGATGATATGTGCAAAAACGAAGTTTTGTTATTTTAGCAAGTTTTTAGGGAAAACTATAACTGTAGCTTCTCTATTAGAACAAGATCGAGAAATAGTTATGGATTTAAATGGATTAATTTGGACTAAAAACGTAACACCTATAGATGGTGAAATTTGGGCTTATGAAAACATAGATACTATATATCCAGATTTAAAGATTTTTGCTTTACATTGGAGAAATTTAAAAGGTAGAGACGAAAACAATGCCAGATACCCACTAGAAGCAGAATTGATGATTTTAAGACAACATGGAAAAGTAACGCATATTGTTCAAATGCTGAACAATCAACTTTATCGCGACACAAATGCTAAAGATGAATTTAATATTTATCGTATTGTGCAGGTAGTTTGGATGACCGATAATTGGGAGCATCCTCCAGAAAATGACAAAGTATTTGATTGTTCCATTCATTTTCCTCAATCTGGGAAAGCAATAAAATTGGAAAATATACAAAAATTACAAACGCGTTGGGGTAAAGAAGGATTAGCGTTTCAACAGCACGTCCAAAGCGTATTAAATATTTATTAACAAAAAGCCTTACATTTAAAAGTGCAGGGCTTTCAGGTTCCTGTTTATGGCTGTATCATAATAGGCACCGCACTTTTTTCAGAACCAATAATTACAAGCTTAGAATTATTAGATTGAGCTAGCTTTTCTGTGGCTTCAATCGCTCGTAATTGTAGTACTTGGTTACTAAGTCCATTTGAGAGAATTTTTTGGGAATCAGCTATACCTTGCGCTTCAATCAGCTTTCGTTCTGCCTCTTGACGCTCTTTCTCTAAAACAAATTTCATCTGCTGATTTTCTTGCTCTGTCTTGAGTTTGTTTTGAATTGCAGCTTGTAGAGTATCAGGCATTTTGATGTTTCTTAAAAGAGCTTCCTCAACGATGAAACCCAAAGCTGGTATCTCTTGGGTGAGTTGCTGGTCAATTTTTTGGGCGATTTCTTGGCGTTTGGTAGAGTAAATAGCATTGGCTGGATAGTTTGCCGTTATGGCGCGGACAGTAGAGCGGAATCTGGAAATTACCAGTTGTTTTTCATCAGTTCCAATTGTTTTATAGACTGTAGCTGCCTTTTGCGGATCGAGCTTGTACTGAAGACTGACATCAAGATTTAGGCTCAAACCTTCTTGGGATGTTGCATCTACATTTTCTTTTATGTCCTTAATGCGAGTAGAAAAATTTAGCACCTTACTAAAGGGGTTAAGCAAGTGGACACCAGGATTAAGAGTAGTTTCGGAAACCTCACCAAAGAAATTGACGATACCGACATTACCAGGTGGGACAATCACCAAAAGCCGAGAAAAAGAATTCAGTACTGCAATACTGCCAATCAATATCATAATTCCACGTATTGCTAAACGCGACCTTTCACTAGATATCCTATCTGTATTGAGGTAAACGAGAATTGCAATTAGGCTAGTTACAAGAGATACTATAAAGCCCATTAGTTTTTTCTGTGTAGTTAAGACGAATGTACTTAATCACATAATTCCCAAATGCTTTTATAAAACTAATACCATTTCACACAAGTTAGAGATTTACAAATCCTTTTACAGATTAAAAAAGATTCCCGACTTTTCTCAAAAGTCAGGAATCTCAGCCTTGGAGCAATGCCTACGGCAGGCATCGCCTACGCTACTCTACAATTAATTCAAAATTAAAAATTACTTGCCGTTACCGTTACCACCATTGCCATTGCTGTGAATGACACGTTCGGCAAGCTTTTCTGGTACTTCTTGGAGATGGTCATATTCCCAGTGGAAGGAACCAACGCCCAAGGTGAGCGATCGCAGCTCTACAATAAAGTTTTGCATCTCTGCTTGTGGCAAGTATGCAGAGACATTATCCCAGCCTTGCCAATCGTTTTTACCCTCATAGCCTAAAATTTGCCCCCGTCTGCCACTCAATAGTTGCAACACTTTGGAAGTAAATTCGCTCGGTGTAGTCACTTCCACCCGCAAAATCGGTTCCAACAGGGTAGGTTCGGCTTGGGGTATCCCCGTTTGCATTGCCAATCGCGCAGCTTGCTTAAAGGCTTGTTCGGAACTATCAACGTTGTGGTATGAACCATTAGTCAAAGTTACCGCCAAATCTACTAGCGGGAAGCCCAAAGGCCCGTGTGTCAAAAATTCTCGCACGCCCATTTCTACGCCGGGGATGTACTGTTTAGGAACTACGCCACCGACAATAGTTTCATTAAAGTTAAAACCTGTACCGCGTGGTAGGGGTTTGATGTCGAGAAAAACATCACCAAACTGTCCGTGACCACCGCTTTGGTGTTTGTAGCGCCCATGAACTGAAGCCACTGTTTTGCGGATGGTTTCTTTGTAAGGCACTTGCGGCAAGTGGGTTGTCATCGGCAAGTTATATTTGCGGCGCAGTTTGTCTAGGGCGACTTGTAAATGAATCTCGCCTTGACCCCAAAGAATAACTTCGTGGGTATCGCCGTGTTGTTCCCAAGCAAGTGAGCAGTCTTCTTCTAATAACTTGGTAATAGCACTGCTGAGTTTAACTTCATCGTTGCGCTTTTCTGGTGTAATAGCGAGGGCATACACTGGTTCCAACTCTACAGCTTTGGGTAATTTTATTGCCGACTGCTGTTCTGTGGAGATTGTATCGCCTGTCTTGATTCCTTCTAAACGGCTCAATGCAACAATTTCACCAGCACTAACTTGGTTAACTGACTGCTGTTGTTGTCCCATGAGGCGGTAAATTCCACCAGTGCGAATGCCATTGAGGACGATACCATCAGTTAATTTGCCCCGCCAAACACGCACTAGAGAGAGTTTGCCACCTTGGGGAGTGTAGTAAGTTTTTAATACCTGCGCTAAAGCTGTATCACCTTTTATGTTTTTTAAACGACGTTCTGCTGTGGTTTCTGGTTCGGGGGCTTCCCGTAACAAAGCTTCTAATAGAGGTCTAACACCATAATCTTGTTCTGCCACACCAAAGAAAACGGGCACTACCAAATCTGCCCCTAATTCCATTTTTAAATCTTTGAGGATTTCCTCTTGCGATGGTTCGATGTCTTCTAAAAGTTCTTCAAGTAAATGGTCGTCAAAATTTGCTAGGGCTTCGAGCATTTCTGCCCGTGCTGTATGTTCTTCTTCTTTTAAACTTTCGGGGAAGGGAATGGGATCGGCAGGTGCGCCTGGATGATATTGATATGCCTGTTCGCTCACCATATCGATAAAGCCGGTGAGTTCTTCCCCGTTCATGATGGGATATTGATGCGCTACCAGGGGACGGCTAGATACTGCTTTCAGGGCGTGCAATGTTTCTAGAACGTGAATATTTGCCCGATCCATTTTGTTGACGAAGACGAGATGGGGAATTTCCCAATCGTCTAGGAATTTAAATAGAGGGGCAAGGGTGAGGACTCGTTCGCGGATGGGTTCGCAAACTACAATTGCTGCATCGACTCCGATTAAAGCATTGTACGTTTCTTGAGCAAATTCTACGCTTCCCGGACAATCAATAAAGGTGAAGCGAATGCCATTATACTCAGTGCTAGCGGCGCTGACTTCTACACTCATGTGGCGATCGCGCGACTCGGCTGCACTATCTCCCACTGTATTGCTGTCTTTAACACTCCCTTTGCGAGAAATTGCCCCTGTGACAAATAACAAGCTTTCTAGTAAAGTGGTCTTTCCACTTAAATAAGGCCCGACAATTGCAACGTTCCGCGAACCCGATTTTACTTTTTCGTTCATAAAACCTCCCTTGCGGTAAGTCTTTTATAACCGCATGATTCTGTATATATCGAGGGATAAAAAATGGTTCTCTGGAGTCAAAATTACCCCTTCTTTAATTCGTTATTATCCTCCCTTTAATTGAAAGTTAAAAAAATTGTAGCCTGTCGTAAGATTTAGCTTAAGAAAAATTAAGTATCACAAATTTTTATACCGAATCAAAAACTTTTGTAAAAAACTTTTTATCAAGTAAATTTAACTGAAAGTGTTGCGAGTCAGAAAATCAATGAGATTATCATTCTTTAAATATCGCATGGCAGGGTTAGTAAGTTTGATGCTGCTTGTTAGCATTTCCTTCCCCTCTCTTGCTCTATCTCCTTCTGTCGCCTCAAAACTGGCACAATCTAATCCTAAAACTGCTGTAGAGTGGTTAAACCAAGGTTTACAAGCAATTCAAGCGGGAAGGGTACAAGATGCGATCGCTGCTTTTAAACAAGCAACTCAGTTAGATCCGACATTGGCACCAGCGCATTATAATTTAGGACTAGCATTCCGACAAACGGGACAATTACAACCCTCTGCGGATGCATTTTATCGAGCGACGCAAGCCGATCCGAAATTTGCTCCAGCTTTTGCTAATTTAGGCGGAGCGTTGTTAGAAGGCAATAATTTAAAGTTAGCTAACGATTATTTGCAACGCGCCTTAGAACTCGATCCCAAACTCGGATTTGCCCACTATAACTTGGGGTTAGTACAAGAACAGCAACGAGATTGTGAGCGAGCGATCGCATCTTTTAAAAAAGCTGTACAGTATAGCAAAAACGCACCAGAACCTCCTTACCATATAGGGATGTGTTATCTCCAACAAGGTAAACTCGATCAAGCAAGAAGTGCATTTTATCAGGCATTAAAAATTAATCCCAAGTATCCAGAAGCTTACTACAATCTCGGCTCAATTTTTTTTCAACAAAGTAAATTACAAGAGGCATTAGAGGCTTTTAGAAAATCAGCCGAAGCTAACTCTAACTATCCCAACGCTTATTATGGTGCTGGGTTAGTTTTTATGCAGTTACAGCAATATGGCGATGCAGTACAAGTATTGCAATTTGCTAGAGATTTATACAATGCTCAAAAAAATCCCCAATGGGCGAAAAATGCCGAGCAATTGTTGCAACAAGCACAAAATTTAAATTACCAACCTCGCTGAGGCGCAAAAACTTAATATTGCATAACATAAAACTATTGGGTTGACTCGCTGGTGTTGTCTGAACTTGTCCCGATTGGAAAAATGTACATGCAAAAGCGCCAGAAAAGTCGATTTTTATTTAGCGATCGCTGGCTTGATCGGCAATCAATTGTTCGCAACATGGAAGCCTTTCAAGACTTAATTGTGATTGTTTTGTGTTTTGGTTTGTTCGCCGTCATGCTAATCCAATTGTGGGGGATAGCTATCGCCCTCACGCAGCCACTAGACTATAAACATGTGACTGCAAAAATACTATTTGTGTTGATTTTAGTGGAGTTATTTCGACTATTAATGGTCTATTTGCAAGAACATAGTATCTCTGTGGGAGTAGCAGTTGAGGTAACAATTGTATCTCTACTGCGAGAGGTAGTAGTTCACGGAGCGCTGGAAATTTCTTGGGTTAATACGCTTGCAATTTGTGGTTTGTTATTTGTTTTGGGTGGACTACTCGTGGTATGCGCTAAAACGCCACACATGGATTGTATGAGCGCTAACACTAAGTTCTGTCCGGTTGTGTATAGGGGAGGTAGAGAACGGCAAAACGAGCTGGAATTACAGTATTCACGTCAATGTGATGAGAATCAACCGCTTGGATAAATTGTTATGAAAATGGGGAGTGGGAGAGACGTGATTAATCGCGTCTGTACTGGGGAGTGGGGAAAAGTATTTTTCCTACTCCCCACTCCTTTGTGTAAGGCTGTATCAGGAAATTATTTTTGCAAGGTACTTCCGACGTATTGAAATATACTCTTTTTGGAAGATGAATCCCTCTTTAAGGGTGAATATAACGTTAATTAGAAATGATAAAAGAGGTTCCACTAATGGCTACAAATACAGGTAATGGACAATCTCAAACAGCGATTAGCGACTTGGAGTATGATTTTGTCACCGTTTTGCACAACAAGGCTGAAGCTGTTAAAGCTTACGATACCTACATCAAAGATGCAGAACAAGTAGGTTCTCAACCTTGTGTAGAGTTGTTCCAAAAATTGCGACAATCTGATATTGAACACGCACAAGAGATTCGCCAACATCTACAACAAGTGCTGCAACACGGTAAGATGTAACCCAGGTTTTGAATTCGTAAGCGTAAGCCCATCGTAGACATCGCTTCTGGTTTAGCTAAAACAAAAAGAGGCGATGTCTAAAGTAGGCTATGACGCTCTCTACAAAACGCTAAAAACGTAGCTTGCTTGTCTGAAAGAGTACGCGGACTCGCTAACGCTTCTCTACGAGGCGCTGCGCGTAGCTTACTTCTCCGTTCGCGTAGCGTTCCGCAGGAAAGGAGTACGCTATCGGCGTTACACTTGCTGATTAAATTAGAGGCAAGCACTGCCTACTATTAGATAGACTAATTGTAGGCTGCTTGCTCTACTTGCGCCACCGTTAAATCGAGAGCCACTGCCACTTGCTCTACACTCAATCCCAATGCCAACAATCGGGGAATAGCTTCTAACTTAGCTTCCTGGCGACCTTCCTGGCGACCTTCCTGGCGACCTTCCTGGCGACCTTCCTGGCGACCTTCCTGGCGACCTTCTTCTAAGCCGTCTTCCTTGATTGATTGATACATACGTGTTTTTTTGAATTCGTCGTCTATACCCAACATTTCTGCTAACTCCTCTCGGCTTAACCGGGTAAATTTGTACAACAGAATAGTCTTTATCAATTCTACAATTTGCTTGCTGGTAGATTCATCTGCCAGTTGTTGCCTTGCTTGTAAAATCAATTCTCTACCTTTGTCGACGGCTGTCTCTTCTCTTTCGATAATTAATTTAACGATCGCAACTTGAAGTGAGTTCTCCCTCGTATCTAATTCATCTAGATAAATGCGTTGCACTTGTGAACTGTCTAGCAGCAGCTGATACGGTAGCCGATCGTTTGGATCTAAACTTCGTTGCGGGTAGATGACAACTGCACGCCAAAAATTGACTGATTCGTTTTGACGTAAGTAAAGGAAGATTTCGGCAAAGAAGCGTCTATAAAAATTTGCGTCTAATTGAAACTGAACTTCAACAAAGTAAAGTGGTTGGTTTGTGGTTTCACTTGTAGGGATGAATACCCCATCAATCCTAAAAGCAGTTTCTTTTAGCTCAACTGAAACAAATTGATATGCGTTGACATTGGCAGTCGTATCGCCAATTATCGCAAAAAATATGCTAGGAAAGGCTTGAAATAAGCTATAAAATATTTTGTCAGTTTGCACCTAGATTTAGTTAAGCGAACATTGGATATTGAAAGTCTATCAAAAAGAGTGTAAACGCGTCTGTTTCAATATAAAAAAGCAGATAGGAATAACCATCTGCTTTAATAAAAAATTCATTCTCTAATTTACATAGATACCAATTGATTCACTGGAGCAATCCCAGCCAAATCTAAAATTGGCGCGATCGCATCTTCACGTTTCACCGCCATCATGTGAACCCCTTGACACAATTGCCGCGCTATCTGCACTTGCTCGGCGGCAATTTTTATCCCTTCCTCAAAAGGGTCTTTGGCTTTTGCCAATCTATCAATAATATGTTGGGGAATATCTACACCCGGAACACATCTATTAATAAACTGGGCATTTTTTGCTGATTTCAACAGAAATATTCCTGCCAAAATTGGTTTTTTATAACCAGCAGCAATCGTATCCATAAACTTTTCTAGCCGCTCAAAATCGGTAATCAACTGACTTTGAAAAAACTGCGCTCCAGCTTCGATTTTGCGTTCAAATCGACTTTGTAAACCCGACCAACTTTTACATTGCGGATCTACCGCTGCACCAACAAATAAATCTAACGCTCCATCAGTCAAGGGTTTTTCATTGCAATCAACACCTTGATTCATCTTCCGAATCAGTTGCAGCAGTCGCACAGCTTCTAAGTCAAACACTGCTTTAGCATCTGGATGATCGCCTGCTTTTACTGGGTCGCCAGTCAAAGCTAAAATGTTATTTATGCCTAAAGCATGAGCGCCCATCAAATCAGCTTGTAAACCGATGCGGTTGCGATCGCGGCAAGCAATTTGACAAATCGGCTCTATGCCATTCTGTGACAAAATCACCGACGCCATTAACGAAGACATCCTTAACACAGCGCGGCTACCATCAGTTACATTGACGGCATGAACTCTCCCCTTAAGAGTCGCCGCCATTTGAATCATGTGCGCTGGATCTCCTCCCTTCGGCGGTGCTACTTCGGCAGTAACTAGAAATTCACCTGCTTGTACAGCTCTGCGAAAGTAATTCAAGCCTGTGGGGCTATGGGTGTGATGCATAAAATTAAGACTTTCAATTTCTTAAATGGTATAACAAATCACACCTAAAGGGGAAAACTTATAGAGGAAGAGAGTAGCCTAAAGCAGTTTTGACTTGTGATAAAGTTTGATTTGCGATCGCTCTAGCTTTTTCCCCTCCATCCCGCAACACAGACTCTAAATAGCTTTTATCCGCCGTTATCGAGTAATATTTTTCTTGGATTGGTTTCAAAGACTCAATAATTGTGTCTGTCAACAATGGCTTGAACTGTCCCCAGCCCATATCCTGACACTCAACTGCCACATCTTCCTTTTTCTTCCCAGCAAGCAATGTATAGAGTGTTAACAAATTATTACACTCTGGACGCGCCGGATCGTCAAAAGTCAGACCACGAATCGGATCGGTTTTACAGCGCTTAATCTTGTATTGAATCTGTTCCGGTGAATCTAGCAAACTGATCCGGCTCAAATCGGAAGGATCGGACTTCGACATTTTGCGTGTACCATCTGCTAAACTCATCACTCTTGCCCCTTCCTTACGAATCAAAGGGTCTGGTAACTTCAAAACTGGTTGTTCTGGTTTACCAAACTGGTGATTTAACCGAGCTGCAATATCCCGTGTCAATTCCAAATGTTGCTTTTGGTCTTCACCTACTGGCACTTTATCGGCTTGGTAAAGCAAAATATCTGCTGCCATCAGCACAGGGTAATCCAATAAGCCTGCACTCACATTTTCTGCTTGTTTAACAGCCTTTTCTTTGAACTGGATCATATCTTGCAGCCAGTTTAGAGGTGTAATGCAGTTGAGCAACCAAGTGAGTTCGCTGTGAGCTGAAACGTGAGATTGTACAAAGATAGTGGAGTGATTTAAATCAAGACCACAAGCTAGATAAAGAGCAGCAAGAGTGTAGGTATCAGCTGCCAACTGTTTTGGGTCGTGTGGCACTGTAATCGCGTGCAAATCAGCGACAAAAAGATAATTTTCGTATTCGCTCTGACCTTCTACCCAGTTGCGAATGGCTCCCAAGTAGTTACCTAGATGGTAATTGCCGGTTGGTTGAACTCCAGAAAGAACACGTTGCTTGCCCATAAATATCAACTTAGTTATCTCAAATCCGCGCTATGTCAAGTGGCGATGTCTGGCGACAAATTGCTTGCGCCTACGCAAAACTCATTTAATTTTGACATTTTCCAGGTCAACTCGCCGTTGTGAGATAAGAGATTTTAACTCAACTCCGAGTGCTATAGAAACTCTTCAAGGAAAACGATAACTTAGGGACTTGCAAAAAATAAATTATCCCAAATTATTTCTAGATTTGTAGGGGCGCAAGGTCTTGCATTGGTGTCAACTTAAGCCGAAAACTATATCAGACAGGCGTTTTGCAAATCCCTCACGCCCTCATCCCCTAACCCCTTCTCCAAGGGAGAAGGAGAATTGAATGTCTAACTCCCCTCTCCCTTGGGGAGCTACCGTGTATACACAAGTCAAATTACCCCCCTTAATCCCCCCTTGGAAAGCAGGGCTGTTTCATTCCCTAAAAGTCCTTAATTTACAAGCGTATCAGTCAA
>NZ_JAVRCE010000025.1:0-99682 GCF_034530915.1 Nostoc sp. DedQUE09 | reverse complement strand
TACTCATTACTCATTACTCATTACTCATTACTCATTACTCATTACTCATTACTCAGCACTCAGCACTCAGCACTCATTACTCAGCACTCATTACTCAGCACTCAGCACTCATTACTCAGCACTCAGCACTCAGCACTCCTAAAGCTTTGCATCGCTTCTAATAAATCTTGATGAACAGATTTTGAAGCAGCTACGATCAATCCAGGCATACTATAGTTTTGACAAGTATGCAGTGGCGGTAAAGTCGAACCGTCCACAGTAGTTACAATCCAGCCAGCCTCTTTTGCAATAAAAGCAAGTGCAGCACTATCAAGAAACTTGCCCGACTTGATGACTGCTCCACTCAAGTCACCACTGAGAATACCATTAAGATTGGGAATTTGAATATCACTAGAGTAATCAGCCGCTATATCGATTACTTTATATCGATCTTTTAATAAATGTGCGATCGCATTCATTCCCCATCCCAATAAAATGAAGGTTTGGTGGATGTTATATCTAATGGGGCACAGGCTTCTAAGTTTATGTCCAGCGTGCCTTTAAAAGCACCTTCACCTCTAAGGGCGTAAAAATAAATGTTTTGGGCAGGAGAAATGGCAATTACTGCTTCAAAGTCATCCGCATTTAGAATACTGAGAATAATTTGGTAATTAGAATGTCCATCCATATAAAACTTCGTGCCATCAATCGGATCAAGTGTTACTAAATAATCACCTTCTGAACCGAGTTCGGTAGCGCGAAAATACTTGGTATTATTAGAACTTTCATATTCTTCACCATAAAAGCGAATATCTGGGAAAGTTCCTAGTAATACTACTTCTACTAAATTTTGAATAGCCACATCTGCATCAGTAAGTGCAGCACTAAAAAAGTTGTTTCCTTGTTCTTTGGCGGGAAGTGCAGCAATTTTTGGTTGAAGAAAATGGGCATAGGCTGCTGCTACTTTGAGATGGGGGAGTAAAGTCTCTAAAATTAATCGAGTAGTTGGTGTTGTGGACATTGCAGCAAACTCCTTTTAGAAATAATCTACCGTCAGCTGGCGATAGAATTCTATATCTAAACAAAATTACGGTATCATTTGGATGCAATGATACCACCGTTGCTATATTACTTTAATCTGTATGTCTCCAAGAGCCTATAGAGCGATCGCAAGTTTTCTTATGAGTTTAAGGGTTTAAAACCGAATGTCAACACTTAGTACAGCATTTCATTAATTCATCGCGAATTAAATTTGACCATACCTTGCATTGTTAATACATCGGCTTGTATTGTTAATGCAGCAGCTTGTATTGTTAAGGGAACTCCAAGAAAAAATTATCCAATATTGTGGGGTTGGCATCTTGCCCGCCATATAAACGCGTAGCAAGATCCCTGTTAGGGTATAATTTGGAATTTTTATTGATGGTTTTAGGAAACTTTTTCGAGCTTCTTCTGAGTAAATTTGGATAGATTGTGGCGTTTGAGTAATGAAGGTGCGCCAACAACAGTACCAAGAAAGAGCAGGCTAAGAATAGAAGTGGGTTCAGAAACAGTGACTATGGTTGCAGAAAAACTAATAGGTAACTCACTATCTTCTAATCCTAAATTTTCAAAACCTGGTATGAGTGGCGGCGCAGAAAATACCTCTAAATAACCTGGTGTCGGCAAAAAACTCGCGAAGAATGGACTAGAATAGTTTCCTCCCGAAGTGGAATACCCAAAACCATCACCTGTTAACTGCTGAGTATTAAGACTAATTAAATTATCAACATTAAAAGGTTCGTTTCCTGGGATTGGAGTCCCGGTGGGTTGCAAACCAGTAATTGTTTCACCATTTCGCGTACCAGTAATTCCAGTAATCAAGTAAGAACCCAAATCGTTAGGGGTGTCATTAGTAGTGAAAGTACCATTTGCCACAATGCCAGTACCAGAATAATTCCAATTCCAACTTAAAGCAGAAGCTGCTGGCATTGTCCCGAAAACTAATCCAGATGTGGTGGCGAGGGCTATGGCAGATAGAGCTAGATTTTTCATGGAAGTCGTTACTGCGATCGTTCCCGTGTATTATACGGAAATTAGGAAAGATCGTATTATCAATCTTGGCTATTTACTTAGCAGCGATCTAATAACCATACCAAAGCAGCATCAACATTACTAACCTGCTCCCCTGGCGGTATCGCTGGACGATTTACCATTACAACCTTCACCCCTAGTTCTCGCGCGGCAATAATCTTGGGCTTTGTGGCATCGCCACCGCTATTTTTACTGACGATGGTATCAATGTTATTCTCAATCAGAATTTGTCTCTCATTATTGAGGGTAAAGGGCCCGCGATCGCACAATACCATCCCCGGCGGTACTAAAGCATCTTCGCCAGGAGGGTCAATCATCCGCATCAAAAACCAAATTTTCTCCAAATGAGCAAAAGCGGCCAGTTCTTGTCTACCAACTGTCAAAAATACTCGCTGTGCCTGATTTTGCAGGGTTGTTGCTGCGGCTGCAACACTATCAACTTCAATCCAGCGATCGCCACTTTCTTTTTCCCAAGGCGGACGGATTAACATCAGACGGGGTACTCCAACTTCTGTTGCCGCATCTGCCGCATTGAAAGAAATTTGAGTCGCAAAAGGATGGGTTGCATCAATTAATAAGTTGATTTGCATGACTCGCAGATAGCTAGCCAATCCAGCCACACCCCCGAAGCCCCCAACCCGTAAATCGCCCAACGGTACTGACGGTTCACGGGTGCGTCCAGCTAGAGAGGTGATTACTTCTAATCCTTGGATAGCCGTAACTTTGGCAGCTAGTTCTGCTGCATCACTCGTCCCACCCAAAATCAAAACGCGCATCATTTAGATAGATAACGGTGGAATCTTTGCTAAAATCCCCTTTTTCATTGCTTCTGGACGCTCTGACCAAGGCAGTAAACCATCTGCTTTAGCATAGTATTGGCTAGCACATTCCAGTACCGCAGAGGCACTACCATCAACAGCTAAATCACCAAATAAATATGTTAATTTGCCTTTGGCACTAAAGGCGATTACACAAGAACGATTACAAGCACTCATGCATTCAACTTCCTGAATTGGGAATTGTTCTCGTAAATCCCAATCTTGTGCAAGCTGCTGAAGTTGGTGTAAAAGTTTTTCACCACCACTTTCACCTAAGCGTTTTCCATTTTGCCAAACACTGGCACAGGTTTTGCAAACAAATAAAGTATGTTCAGCAACACCCAATGGACTAGTTGGGGAAATATTTGCAGTCGTAGTCATCTGTACCTCGCAGATATGTGAAACTAATAAATCGATTTCGGCGGGCATCCTGACTCACTCAATTTGAGATTTTCGATTTAGTTCCTTAATCCCAAATTGGGTTCACAGTTGCGGGACAGCGCCGGATTTGCACCGAACTTTCCCCGTTACCTCTGGTGGCTGACTCCCACCAGAACCGAATAACCTTATCGATCATACACTAGGGTTATCGGAGAATACGAAACAACAAGCTTTGCGCCAACTATCAAACTGGACGACAACCAGATAAAATACTGTGCATATTCACTACTTGTCCAATAACTGCGATCGCAGGCGCACTAAATCCAGCTTCCTCTACCTGTGTGACTATTGTTTCCAATGTTCCAATTAATTCTTCTTGTTCTGGGCGCGTACCCCAGCGCACCAAAGCAATAGGCGTTTCTAAATTCAACCCAGCTGTAATTAATTCTTCCACAATATAAGGCAGATTGTGAATTCCCATATAAATTACAATGGTTTCGGAACCGTGAGCGATCGCACTCCAATTCACTTGCGGTCTATACTTACCCGCTGCTTCATGACCAGTTACAAATGTCACTGACGAACTATATAGCCGATGCGTCAAAGGAATACCTGCATAAGCTGCTGCTGCAATTCCCGAAGTGATACCCGGCACAACTTCCGTTGATATTCCCGCTTGAACTAATTCTTCCATCTCTTCGCCACCGCGACCAAAAATAAAGGGATCGCCGCCCTTGAGCCGCACTACAATTGCATGATCCTGTGCTTTTTCAATCAACAATTGAGTTGTTTCTGACTGCAACAACGAATGTCTCCCCGCACGTTTACCAGCATTAATTTGCTCGGCTTGGGGATTAATCATTGCCAGAATTGCCGGACTCACCAAAGCATCATAGATGACTATATCTGCACATTCCAACAAACCTTTCGCCTTCAGGGTAATTAATCCTGGATCTCCTGGCCCCGCACCTACTAAATAAACCTTTCCCAAATACTTGTTCTCCTGTTTTTCTGTGCGGTTCATCTCTGTGTTAAATCCCAAATTAGCTCGGCTAATTCTGCACTTGCTCCCAGTGGCTGCGCCAGTTGGAAATTCACCGCAGAAAATTGTAATTTTAGCTCCTCTATTGAGGTGGCGATCACATCGGTTATTCCACCAGCGAATAAAAAGTATGGCAAGATTGCAATTTCCCGATAACCAGCAGTTACCAACTCTTTCACCCGTGATTCTAAACTAGGAGGCCCAGCCCAATAAGCAGCAACTGCTCCCAAACTCGCTGCCATTGCTTCCACAGTTTTTTGCGAACCTGGGCGACGGCTACCATGAGCTAAGAGAATCCATGCTTCTGCTTTGATAGCAGCTATTTGCTTTGCCAGCAATTTCTCTAAATTGGGGTGAGAGCCTAAATATGGTTGCAACTCAATGATGATATTTTGACCAACAGCCTGTTGTGCAAGTGCTACTTCGGCAGGAATATCTGTCATCACATGCACTCCCGGCAGTAGAAATAGCGGTAGAATTTTCAGGCGATTTTCATTTGGAGACAGTAAGTAATCGCCAAAAGCACTTTTAGCAAATTGTTGAATCTGCTCGTGTAAAGGCTGAGGACTCATTTCTAAAGCAGCGATGCCAACCAAATGTTCGCTTGACAATTTCTGACATACCAGCCTAGCTAGTTGCTGCATAGCAATTTCTGGGCGGCGATCGCGACTTCCGTGAGATAATAGTAGATAGGCAGATGACATCGGCAAAGCTTGAACTTTCAGTTACTATATCTTACTTAAGATTCAGCCGGGGTTGATAAGTACTCTGGTAATGATTGAAACTATTATCAATTACTAAACAGAAGTATTATTAATCATTATTTACAGCAGAATTCAAGTTGTAAAGTACACACCTACTCGTTTTAAAACCAAGTAGAAAGCCTGTTTTTCTTTTGTTAGCGTAGAGGGGCGTAGCCCATTCTGACCCTTCTCTACGAGACGCTTTGCGTAGCTTGCTTCCCCGGAGGGGTACAACGGGCTCAGGGCATCGCTCCCAAATTCTGCTGTATATTCTTTTGCTGCTTACCTTATTGTTCTTCAGCAGTGTAAGTATAAAATTGATTAAAAGCTCCTACCGTTTCAAACTTGTATGAAGGTATCCAGGAGTTTATTTTCAAATCCGTATGGTAAACACTAAAAATAACGTAATTTTGCCTTTCTGTAGTTTTGGCAATGATTTCTTGGATTTGCGGGCTAGCCGAGTCAACCAATTTATCGCAATTAAAACGGATTAAATTTTCTATAATGTTAGTAGTTTTTTTACATACATCGGTTTTTAAGTATTTTGTCAGGCGTTGAACTGCATATTCTTCATATTCAGCTTGACCGGGATTGGTTTTCGCCATTGTCACACCCAAGGCGGCGAGGCCTACTGCTGCTCCAGTATACGCGATGATGGTCAATGGTTTCATATTTGCCAAGTAAAATTCATTGTAATTGTTAGATTCCAGAGACTCTAAATCAACTAAGTCCGTTCCTAGAACAAAACTCTTGATCGATTGCTAAATTATTGCTATAATTCAAATTGTTGAATGGCGAGCGTAGCCAAGTGGTTAAGGCAGTGGTTTGTGGTACCACCATTCGTGGGTTCGATTCCCATCGTTCGCCCTACATGATTTCATATTCATAATTTCATATTAATATCTACACTCCTCTAGAAGGTGGATCAAATGGTGTAAATCCTTGTAATCATAACTTTAACAAGGATAAAGATATACGATCTGTAGCTTTATAGACTTACAGAGTGGCGATCGCAATCCTAAAGCCGTGACCAAGTTCATCCTTGATAGTCTCTGTATTCTGAGATGGACATTAACATCTAAGAAACAACACGGCAAGATCCAGGATTCTGCGATGAACTATAAAGCTTGGTCGGTGCATTCGCTGTGACTTCCAACTCACCTTTGGCATTTATCAGCCACCCTGTAGCTTCTACAATGGGTTTTGGCGTAGCAGTAGTAGGTTTGATGGTAACAGGTAGACTCTTGATTCTCAGGAATTGTATTCTCTGGCTCAAATGAACCTATGGTAAGGAACAGAGAACATTTTTCCGTCTACTGACTTTCTTTGACCGCAGCCATCGCCTGCGTCTAACTCCCTCATCATAATGATTATCATTACTGAAGAAAAGCAATATTTACTTTACTCAAAGGTATCTCTGATCAGGTTCTCGCTGAATTCGGCTCAAATCCTGGCTCGTCAATATTTAGATGCGTTTGCCCTGCTAAGTAGGTTGGCACAATTAAACCGAACTATACAAAGTTTTGTATGGGTAAAGGGAAAAGGTTAAAGGGTAAAGGTTTTTCCCTTTTACCCTTAACCTTTACCCTTCTTAATTTAGTTGTGTTTTTTAGCACCTACTTACTTACCCCATCCAGTTGCGCACTTATAAATAAAGTTGATTTACTTGGTAATTGAGTTAATCTCTGCATAATCCACCCTCAGATAGATGAGTGAATTAGAATATCATTTTATTACAAAGATAAGGCATAAATATTGAAAAATTTTTCATGATTTGCTGTCAAACTTACATCATGTTCGACTGATTACTTAAGAATAAAATATCTCTATGTTCATGTTGTGTTTAACAATAGTGAAACACAACATAAATATGGATAAAATATTGGGTTTTGTTTTTCAAAAGTTGCTTGCTTGTCGGGAAACCCCCAGATGTTCGCGGTAGCATCCTTAAGAGTTGCTGTGCCATTGGTGTACCCTTACAGAGAAGCAAGCTATGTGTAGCGTCTCCCTTTGGGAAAAGAGAAGGTTTTACCCTGCACTATCGCCCTTGCTAGCTCCCCAAAGTACAGATATTATAAACATTCAACTAACCTGATATTACTTGTATATTAACAGCGCAGATAAAAATGAACTCTGCCAGCACCTATTCAAGGTTGGTTTATGGTAGCAATTTTGAAGATTTATTGCTGATTTATTGCTTTTTACGTAATTATACCGTGGCAAGTTGAGGCATTAGAAAGTTCTCTTGTAATTCTCTTAAAAAGAAGTTCAATATTTAGGTAATTTCAAGTATTTACTAAATAATTTTTATACAGTCTAGAGAAATGGGTTTCCTGAGACTTGCAGTCATTACGTTCGTTTCTAGCCAGTGAAGGATTGCCAGGAATAATCATTGCAGATACTTCGCCAATGTTAATGGACTACTCACGTATCAACTACGAAGACAACGGCAAGGCATACTATGATTTACAAGATCAGACCCAAAATACTGGTATTAGCAATTGTTCAAGGGATTGCTTTTCAACCAAATGACGCGCCTGTACCATCTGGGTATATTAAAGATATCGGGCAAGCCTACAATGATAGTAGAGGTTTTGGTTGGGTGCGCGAAGATAGCTTAGGCAATGCTACACACACTCCCCTTGATATCCAACTCAATACACGCGATCGCAACCAAAGTAGCATCGATCGGCGACTAAATAGACTGATTCATCTGCAATATCCTCTTAGCAGTGCGGGGCCAGGAGTCACGATACCTGCTGCTTGGGAATATGCCCTATCTAATGGTTCCTACAATGTGACTGTTAGCGTCGGTGATGCTACTAATACTGTAAATAGTAAGCACCAGATTAATATAGAAGGGACGGCTGCTATTTCTGGCTTTTTACCAACTGCAACCAAAAAGTTTGCCGCAATTACCCGGATTGTTAATGTTGCTGACGGCAAGCTCACAATTGATGCTAAAGGTGGTAGGAATACCAAGCTCAACTATATTGCGATCGCACCAGGTAATCGTCCCTCGATCAGAACGACCAATCCCAATGATGGTCAGACAAACGTGTCGCCAGATATCGCGATTACAGCAGACCTAAATCTCCCTAACAGTGGGATTGCGGTTAACACTATTTCTGCCTCAACCATCAAGCTGATCGATAGCACTACTAATATACAAGTCAATGCCAATTACAACACTTCTGGTGGTGGAGATGTGATTGTAGTGTCTCCGATAAATCGTCTCAAGAACAATACCAAATATTTGTTACAAATCACCGATGGGGTTAAAGATAGCAATGGTGCTGCATTCTTACCCTATAGCATCAGTTTCACAACAGGCTCCTTTGTGAAACCAGTAAGCAATATTACTTTCGAGCAAATCTCACTAGCTAATGTACCTATCAAACCTTACACCACAGTATTGATTGGGCCTGACAATAAACTCTATGCTGCTACCTTATTAGGTGAGATTTTGCGTTTCCCGATCAAGGCTGATGGTACTCTGGGTATGCCACAAACGATTTCCTCATTGCAGACTGCAAATGGTGGTAATCGAACGATCATTGGTATGCACTTCGATCCCTCATCAACAAATGCCAGCAACCTAATTCTCTGGGTAACAAATAACTACTACTGGAATGGAACTGTTGATGCGCCAGAGTGGAGTGGTAAAATTACTCGTTTACGCGGTACTAATCTAGAGACGGTAAAAGACTATGTGGTTGATTTACCGCGATCGAGTCGGGATCATCTAACCAATAGCATTGAGTTTAAGCCCAAAGAGGCAAATGTGCTGTATGTATTGCAAGGTAGTAATAGTAGTACGGGCGCACCAAACACTGCCTGGAGCAATCGTCCTGAGCGGTTGTTAACTGCTGCTGTATTACGAGTAGACCTGTCCAAAATCACCTCACCTCCTTTAAGCGTTAAGACGGAGGATGGAGGTACTTATAACCCCTTTAAAGCGGGCGCACCTGTAACTATCTTTGCTAGTGGTATACGTAATGCTTACGATCTGGTTTGGCATACCAATGGTCAGTTGTATGTGCCAACGAATGGTTCGGCGGCAGGTGGCAATACGCCAAATACACCTATCCCCCTGCCTCTTGCCTGTCAAAACCGGATTGATAAAGCTACTAATGGAGCATATACTAGTCCATCTGTGCCTGCTCTTAGAAGTCTAGGCACGCAGCGAGACTTTCTGTTTCGCGTTGTTAGAAATGGTTATTATGGCCATCCCAATGCGAAACGTTGTGAGTGGGTGTTGAGTGGAGGAAATCCTACAGCCGGTACAGATCCAGTTCAGATAAGTGAATATCCCGTTGGTACTCTACCTGACCGAAATTGGAAGGGTATTGCCTTCGATTTTGGAGAGCATTTTTCACCTAATGGCATTATTGAATATCGTAGTAATGTTTTAGATGGTCAGCTGCAAGGCAAGCTGCTTGTGACACGCTTCAGTTCTGGGAAAGACATCATTGTGCTAACACCAGGTGGCGCAAAGTTGGATATTATAAATTCCCAAATGGGTATTAGTGGTTTCACTGGTTTTAACCCAAGTCCATTGGATTTGGTTGAGAATCCCACGAATGGAAATCTCTACGTGGCGCAACTCAGTCAAGAGACAGGCATGGGCAAAATTACACTTCTGCGTCCACTTAATTAATATCAGTACCGAGCGATCGCAATCAATTCATGCTTGTACTTGGGAAGGGTTTTTACTGAAACGCGAGCATTCATGTTTGCATTTACTCTCCAACAAGCATTTATCTCATCAGTTAATTTTTCTACTTTTATAGTTCACTCCTAATTACGGTTGCGTTAGAATGCAACCGTAAACTTTTTATGTGCATTTATCTAAATCACCGATTACGCAGCATCTAGAATTTTATAACCCGCAACTTGGTTTATTATGTTAATACTTATATTCCAAATAATTCGGTAACACTAATTTTCTGCGAAAACTTCGCATAATTCAATTGAGTCCAAAAAACAGCCCCAAAAGATTAATTTGCGAATTTACAAAAGCCAGCAGCGGGATTTGAACTCGCGACCTTCCGATTACAAGTCGGATGCACTACCACTGTGCTATGCTGGCAAGTCTGACGATTACTCTTAATTAGCAACCACGATTTATTATTGTACCATAATCCATTTATTTGTCTAGCTGTAAATTCTAAAAAATATCTGCTCGATCATACAATTAGGCTAAAAGACCAGAAATTTTAGCAATATCAATGCTTTTGTCGGCTTAAATGATTGTTCTGGCGTTGCTATTGGGGTGAACCAGAAACAATCAGGCATTTTGAATCACTGATAAAGTTGATAAATTAATATTTATAGCAAAAGCTAACTCAAATCCTGGGCTAAACCCAAAAATACCTGGCCAGTTCTAAAACTGTATTTTCTTGACACGGTTGAATAAAGGAACAGAAATATATAATTATTTTTTACAGATTACAAGCATGGCAGCATTGCTCGGACGAGATTTATTAAGTCTAGCGGACATCACTTCTACTGAACTTCAAGAACTCTTGCAATTGGCAACTCAACTTAAATCACAGCAGTTGAAGTTGCAGTGTAATAAAGTTTTGGGGTTGTTGTTCTCCAAAGCTTCAACTCGCACACGGGTGAGTTTTACTGTGGCGATGTACCAACTGGGTGGACAGGTAATCGATCTCAATCCTAATGTCACTCAAGTTAGTCGCGGGGAACCTTTGCAGGATACGGCGCGGGTGTTAGATCGATATCTGGATATTTTGGCAATTCGTACTTTTGCACACCAAGATTTAGAAACTTTTGCTCACTATGCCAAGATTCCGGTGATTAATGCGCTTACTGATACAGAACATCCTTGTCAAGTATTAGCGGATTTATTGACGATTCAGGAAACCTTTAACACCCTGGCTGGGTTAACTCTGACCTACGTGGGCGATGGGAATAATATGGCTAATTCTCTGATGTTGGGCTGTGCTTTGGTGGGGATGAATGTTAGAATTGCTACTCCTAGCGGATACGAGCCAGATTCTCAGATTGTAGAACAAGCAAGAGCGATCGCTAATAACAAAACGGAACTCCTCGTCACTCACGATCCAGAATTAGCAGCCAAGGGTTCTAATGTACTTTACACTGATGTTTGGGCGAGTATGGGGCAAGAAGCCGAAGCAGACAACCGGATGCCAATTTTCCAGCCTTACCAAATTTCAGAGCAGCTATTAAGCCTTGCTGACCCAGAGGCAATTGTTTTACACTGCTTACCAGCCCATCGTGGTGAAGAAATTACCGAAGCTGTTATTGAAGGTTCTCAATCACGAGTTTGGGAACAGGCAGAAAATCGCCTGCACGCCCAAAAAGCCTTACTTGCTAGTATTTTAGGAGCAGAGTAGGAAATAGGGCACAGGGTATAGGGTATAGTTTTCTTGGTTGTAACCTGTACCCTCTAACCTGTAACCTGTAATATTCTTATTTGTCAAAAGGCAAAAGAGAAGAAAATAATTTTGCTTTTGCCTTTCATATTTTTACTTTTCTCTTGTTATGGGGAGTTTTTTGTAGTACTAATGTTCTAGAGACATTTATAATTACTTCCCGCAAATTTATGGAACGTCTAACAGAAGCTCAACAAGAACTTTACGAATGGTTAGCAGAATACATCAAAACGCACCAGCATTCGCCTTCAATTAGGCAAATGATGCAAGCGATGAACTTGAAGTCACCAGCACCAATTCAAAGTCGTTTAGAGCATTTACGCACTAAAGGATATATTGAATGGACTGAAGGACAAGCGCGAACGATTCGGATTTTGCATCCTGTAAAGCAAGGTGTACCGATTTTGGGCACGATCGCAGCTGGTGGTTTAATAGAACCGTTTACTGATGCTGTAGATCATTTAGACTTTTCTAATTTCGATTTACCTCCCCAAACCTACGCTTTGCGGGTAGCTGGCGATAGCATGATTGAAGATTTAATTACTGATGGTGATGTGGTATTTCTGCGTCCAGTAGCAGAACCAAATCATTTAAAAAATGGTACTATCGTCGCCGCCAGAGTAGATGGATTCGGTACCACATTAAAACGTTTTTATCGCCAAGGCGATCGCGTTACTCTCAAACCAGCAAATTCTAAGTACAATCCCATTGAAGTCATGGCTCAACAAGTGCAGGTGCAAGGTTCTCTCATTGGTGTTTGGCGTGGTTATAACTGAGGAATGGGGAATGGGAAAGATAAGTACCAATGACCAATAACTAAATAAATATGTACCTGACGAAAAATTCGGTGCAGCAACTGCCCACTTTCCGTTTAAAATTACCGTTTGCAAGGGAAAGTAAGGGCAGTTATTATACTCAGCAACCATTACCAGGATGCCCAAGAATGCCTGTGTCTCTGCAATTGCGGCAATATCAGCGACAAGCGATCGCTAGCTGGTTTACCAACAATGGCAGAGGGACGCTGAAAATGGCTACTGGTAGTGGTAAAACAATTACTGCACTAGCGATCGCTTGTGAATTATATCAGCAAATTAATTTACAAGTTCTCTTGGTGGTATGTCCCTATCGCCATCTCGTCACCCAATGGGCACGAGAATGTGAAAAATTTAATTTACAGCCCATTTTAGCTTTTGAGAATTTACGCACTTGGCAAAGTCAACTTTCTACCCAAATTTATAATCTGCGTTCTGGTTCTCAACGGTTTGTTACTGTGATTACTACGAACTCGACATTAATTGGAGATGGTTTTCAGTCTCAACTCAAATATTTTCCCGCCAAAACTTTAATTATTGGGGATGAGGCGCATAATTTAGGCGCACCCAAGTTAGAAGAAAGTTTACCGCGCAGTGTGGGGTTGAGACTGGCTTTATCTGCCACACCGGAAAGATACTTTGATGATTTTGGTACACAATCTTTATTTGATTATTTTGGCCCAGTTCTCCA
The DNA here is from genome assembly GCF_034530915.1 of Nostoc sp. DedQUE09. Lineage (NCBI taxonomy): Bacteria > Bacillati > Cyanobacteriota > Cyanophyceae > Nostocales > Nostocaceae > Nostoc > Nostoc sp. DedQUE09. The sequence continues at coordinate 86,724 of NZ_JAVRCE010000025.1, read as the reverse complement.
GCCAGAGTTTACTTTGAGAGATGCGATCGCTCAAGGTGCTTTAGTACATTATCTTTATTATCCGGTGTTGGTAGAGTTAACTGAAGCCGAAAGCATTGCCTATTTAAAGTTAACTAAAAGAATTGGGCGATCGCTTCTTTATCGGGATCGAGAAAATGGACAAGCAGGAAGTTTTGAAGACAATGAAGATTTAAAACCGTTGTTGATGCAAAGAGCAAGATTAATTGGTGCAGCAGAAAATAAATTAACCGCCTTGCATGAATTAATGGCAACTCGCCGCGAAACTAGCCACACTCTGTTTTATTGCAGTGATGGTTCCCAAGATGCGGGACAACGTTCATCACTACGCCAACTTAAAGCTGTTGCTAAAATTCTCGGAGTGGATTTAGGTTACAAGGTAAGCACATATACGGCTCAAACAACTTTACAGGAAAGAGAAATATTGCGGCATCAATTTGAAAGTGGAGAGTTGCAGGGTTTAGTCGCAATTCGTTGTTTAGATGAAGGTGTCGATATTCCTGCAATTCAAACTGCAGTAATTTTATCAAGTTCTGGTAATCCCCGCCAGTTTATTCAGCGACGGGGGCGAGTTTTACGTCCTCATCCTGGTAAAGAACGTGCGACAATATTCGACATGATTGTTTTGCCACCAGATTTAGATAGAGAAACTATAGAAGTTGAACGTAATCTATTGAAAAAGGAATTGCGTCGCTTTGTGGAATTTGCTGATTTAGCTGATAACGCTGGTGAAGCAAGAATGAAGTTACTTGATTTACAAAAACGATATGGTTTATTAGATATTTGATGATGAACTATATAGTTGTATTTTTTTGTAAAATTTTTCGAGTTTTTAAAAAACAAGCATTGAGTATGAAATAATAAAATCATGAATTAGATCATAATGGGATGTAAATAGCTTTAAAAATTCTGCTTACATCCCATTATGGTCTAGATTGTTAATATTAATAATAACAGAAGGCAATTCAATAATAAAGTCTTTTTTCAAAGAAAAGTGTAAATTTAAAAAAATAGTTTTTACAAAATTAAAGATAGCGCTAACAGTGGCTTTACGGAGGTAAATGCAGTACTAGAGAAAGTTAAAATATAGAAAAACTATATTTCCAAACCGAAGATGTCACAAGGTGCGAATATCGATGATGTGCAAGAGCCAATAAACAGCGCTCCGCCGGAGGTACGGCGAATTATTGAGCGGGTATGGAAGCTGGAAAAAGGCAGGCTAGATAAGAAGATTAACAGCCATATAAATGATAATATTTTGGACATTATTAAGGAAGAGGTGCGATGAAGCTGACTTCAATCAAGCTATGCAACTTTCGCTCCTTTTATGGTACGACACCAGAGATGATTCTGGCTGGAGGGGATGTTCAAAACACAACGATTATTCATGGCAATAATGGCTCTGGAAAAACCAGTTTACTAAATGCCTTTACGTGGGTATTATATGAAAAATTTAGTGCAGCATTTGCATCGATAGAACAGTTAGTAAATAAGCGTGCGATCGCAGAAGCTCAAAAAGGTCAAGTTGTAGAATGTTGGGTAGAAATTGGCTGGGAACATGAAAGTAAACGCTATCGAGTGAAACGCGCCTGTCGGGGTTATAAAAACGAAGGTGATTTTGACGCTAGCAAAACTCAACTAACCATGTGGGTTGGTGCGGATGATGGCAAATGGAATATACCAACTCAGCAACCAGACGATATAATTAATCAAATTTTACCCGCTACTCTACATCAATATTTTTTCTTCGACGGCGAACGAATTGAAGAAATAGTCCGTTCTGACAAAAAAGCTGAAATTGCTGAAGCTACAAAAATCTTCTTGGGTGTGGAAGTAATCAACCGTTCCATCAGACATTTGGGAGATGCTAAAAAAACTCTAGAAAATGAGTTAAAAGCTATTGGTGATTCTGAAACTAAGCAACTATTACGACAGCAAGAAAAGATAGAACGCGAACGTGAGCGCATTACCAAGCGGCAAACTGAAATTAAAGAAGAGTTAGAATATCAGCAAACTTTTAAAAAAGAGACAAGTAACCGTTTGCGAGAACTGAGTGCTGCTAAAGAACTGCAAGAAAGATGGCAATATCTAGAATCGCAGAAGACGGCGAATCAAGAAGAATATAAAAAAACTAAGGAAGCGCTAAAAAAAGTTATTTCCGCACGAGGTTATACAGTTTTATTGTCGGAAACTACAGCGCAGTTTCGAGGTATTATCAATGATTTGAAGCAGCGCGGCGAATTAACATCAGGAATTTCACGAGAATTTGTGAATGATTTACTCAATTCTCAACGCTGTATTTGTGGTGCAGAGTTACACGAGGGTAATCATTCTCATACTCATGTAAGTACTTGGTTAAATAAAGCCGGTTCGTCGGTGGTGGAAGAAACTGCAATTAGGATGATAGCTCAAGTAGATGAAATTGATAAGCAAGCGGTAGGATTTTGGGAAGAAGTTGATAGAGAACAAAGTAGAATTAATCAGTTAAGGCAAAGCATATCTCAAATTGAAGGCGATTTAGATAATATTCAAGAACGGTTGCGAAAAGATGCTAATGAAGAAATTAGCAGTTTACAAAAACGCTTAGATGAAATTGAAAGTAAAATTGATGAATTAAATCGAGAACAAGGTGCAAATCAGCAGCAAATTGCTCAACTCACAACTGAGATTGAAGGTTTAAATAAACAAATTGCAAAGCAAAAGCTGAATGAAGACAAGCAAACTCTAGCACAACGACGAATTAACGCCACTCAAGATGCAATCGAACGGTTAACGGAAGTTAGAAATCGTCAAGAGCAACAATTTCGCCTGCAACTGGAAAAGCGAGTGCAAGAAATATTTATGGAAATTTCTGTTACTCCCTACATTCCTAAAATTAGCGAAAAATATGAACTGACATTAGTAGAAAATACTACAGGCATAGAAGCACCAGTTGCAGCATCCACCGGGGAGAATCAAATTCTCAGTTTATCCTTTATTGCCAGCATTATTGACAAAGTACGGGAATGGAGTGAGAAGCGTAAAATGATGATGATTCCCGATAGTAGTACTTTCCCAATAGTGATGGATTCACCCTTTGGTAGTTTGGATGAGAATTCGCGGCGACACATTGCGAAAACAATTCCCCAATTAGCGAATCAGTTGATAGTTTTAGTTACTAAGACTCAGTGGCGGGGTGAAGTTGAAGCAGAAATGACAGAAAGAATTGGGAGAGAATATGTGCTTACGTATTATTCTTCCAAGCCTGATTGTGAGCAGGATTATATTGAATTGGGTGGGGAAAAATATCCTTTGGTGAAACAAAGTCCCAATGAGTTTGAGTATACGGAAATTATGGAAGTTGAACGGGATAAGTAATTACAGTGTGTCAACTTAGAACAAGGGCGATTAAAACCGTCTTTTTAACTTCTCAAGCCCCCGCGAAATGCTTTAATGGCTTTAGTTTATACTAAAGCTTACTAATGCTCCTCCGAAAAACTACACTAGTCGTTGTCTCCCTCTTAACTCTATCAACCCCCAACGCCCTAGCCTTTTCTGATACCCAAAGCTATTGGGCAAAAAATTGTGTCCAGCAACTAGGAGAGCGTAAACTTATTACAGGCTACCCTGATGGTAGTTTTCGCCCAGAAGCAACAGTGACACGCGCGGAAGCAGCAGTGTTGATGCTAAATGCTTTTCCTGATTCACCAGTGAAACGCACTGCTACGTCATTTAAAGATGTACCCAGTAATTATTGGGCGAATAAAGCAATTTCTACCGCTTACCAAAAAGGATTTTTTTCTGGTTATCCCGGTGGAATTTTCCAACCCAACCAGCCAATTCCTCGTGCCCAAATCATTGGTGTTGTAGCTGGTGGTAAAAATTACAGCCCTTTATCCAACCCAACGCAGATATTACAACAGTATTTTAACGACGCGGGACAAATTCCTAACTATGCCCAGAGTTCCATTGCATCTGCGACTATTAATAGTATTGTTGTCAATTATCCCAATGTTAAACAGCTAAAACCATTGCAAAGCGCTACTAGAGGCGAAGTTGCAGCTTTGATATGTCGGGCGTTAAATATCTACACGGTTCCCCCACAATATATTGCCGGAATCGAAGTACATCCGCAAGAAGTCCGCCCTTTACCAGGAAAACTCGATATAATTCCCACCTTTAACAGTAATAGTCCCGAACTCGTCACAACTGAAGGAATTTTACTCTCAACTTTTCCTCCAGATGGGAAGCAAGTACAAGAAGCGCATTTAAATTATCCCTTTCAAGGCAGATTTGATATATTTGCTCATCATATTGTCAGGGCGGAAACATCAGCCCAAAGCCGTACTGTTTACCAAGGAATACTCGTACATAATCCAGGGAATGAACCTGTGACACTGCAAGTTTTACAAGCAGCTAGTTATCTTACCAGAGAAGCACCATTTATCGCTTTACCTGATATGGTAGAAAATCCTCAAGGTACAGTTTACTCTGGGCCAGGCGATCGCACAATGAATGATGTGTTGCGGGAAGTTAGGCAAGGGATTTTCCCTGAAAAGCTGGTGATAGAACCAAAAGGAACTCAAATATTAGCGAATTTACCCATTCCCGTACAGGCTCCTGCTTCTAACGGTCGCACTACAATGATGCGCTTGGCAAGTAGTAGCCCAGTTTATCTGGCGAATTTAGCAAAGAATAGTGATCGCTCTCCCACCTTAGCCGAGTGGCAAAAGCTGCTGGATACTGGCAGTTTAGCAGGAAAACGTGACCCCATTCCCACACCTCTCGACCCTCCCAGAGAACCAACAGTATTTAGTCGCGTCGCTGGTGTCTCCCAAGGAACGCAATGGCAAACACAGCTTACGGATAATCCTAATGTGTCTGAGTTAACGATACCCCAACCAGGAAAGGCGTTTTCTTATCCTTTGGGAACTGTACATTTAATTACTCTCAGTACTAGACAAATTCAAAGCGCAGCAATGCTAAAACGCTATCCTGATACGGCGTACTTTGCTCACAGTAACTATGGTGTTGAATACAATCTGACTTTACCCCTCAGAAATATTACTAACCAAACTCAGACGGTAACTGTATCAATCCAGACTCCTGTAAAGGATGAAGGGGGAACAGATAGACTTTTGTTTTTAAAGCCAGGTGTAGAACAAATATTCTTTCGGGGAACAGTGCGGGTGCGTTATATCGATGATAGTGGTGTGGAAAAGACGCGCTATGTGCATTTGGTACAGCGTCGAGGACAAAGGGGTGAACCGTTGGTGACGCTGAAAATGTTAGCGGGTGGGAAGCGAGAAGTACAGGTGGACTTTTTGTACCCTCCAGATTCTACGCCGCCGCAGGTTTTGACGGTGAGAACGGAGGGGTGATGATGAGGTAGCTGAAGCTGAACCCGCAGTACCAGGATGGACTATGTTAGTGGATAATTTGTTTGTTTAGCGATCGCCCACATACTAGTATAAAATAATGCGGTAAAATGTGCGATCGCTTTTGACTTTCGGTTAAGATGGCAACACGGTAAATATTAAAACAATGCCTGCAAACAGAATCAAGATTGCTAAAGATAAAGCTGAGTTGGTGAAATCCCTAGTATCCTCAAAAGACACAACTGGGCCTTTTCAAACTTATGTAGAAGTTATGGTGTTTGCAGCAGCTTTGGGAGCAAAGCAAAAAAAACGAGTTCCTTTAGAAGGAATCGCTAAAGATTTATCTCCATTACGACAAGATTATTTTGCTAGTAGCTTTATTCTGTTAATTAATTTGTTATCAATCACTGAAACTAAAGACATCAGAATTATAAGTGATGATGATTTAGCTGACGAGCAGCGCATCCATATTTTTGAAGAGTATGCTAATGGTGGACTAGAAATTTTGCAAAATAAACTGCATGGAGCGGTAGACTATTCAGAGAGACTTCTATTGGTTCTTAGCTCGGAAAGATTTAAGGAGGAACAAGATGAAGAAGAATTTGATTTAAGCAAATTTTTAGCTTAAATTATCACGCCTAAAATGTTTTTTTATTTTTCCATTTCAGGTATGTCTAAATATGAGTACATGAAGAGAGTAAACGCTTAAAACTAGATGAGCTATCCAATAGTAAAACTTGCACTCCCTTCATCTCAAATTTTATAGTTTTTACCAACCAAGTTGAATTTTTGCTACATGAACAGCCGTTTTTACGGCACTTCCACTAGCAGTGATTTTGTAGGGTTTTGCTGGATCTTTGGGATTTGGATCTTTTCTAACTACATTATTCTCCCATAGCTGATTTTCTCTTGACCAATCTAGTTTAGCCAGTTTTAAAAGCATTACCTCATCAAAACAATTGTTCTCATCGTCATAAGTAAAGTAGAGTAATCTACCTAAAATTTCCAGCCCAACACTCACACCCAGTAAGCAGTCTTCCTTAAATGCAGTAATTTCCTCAACTGTCAATTTTTCAACAGGACGATCAAAAATATACTTAGTATCAGAGCATTTTGAGAAAAACTGATTCAAACACTCAATTAATACCTCGGCTAACGCATCAGAATCACGATTTAAAAGCTCATCATTTGGATTGTTTGCAAAAGCACAGCTTACAGTCTTAGCTATGTAGTTGCTAGTATAAATGAATTTAGTACCAGAACCAGGAGATGCCTTAACCAACTGCGTTTTACCTCGAAACATAGGTACTTGTTCAACTAATTTTTGAGTAATTCCGTCACGCCCCAAAGCACCAAATGAGACTAACAAAGATTTAGGTAAAGGAGCGCTTTGAGCCATATCCCGAAAATCTGTTTGGCACTGACGAAAATCACCTTCTAAAACTAGGGTAATTGGAAAAGAGTCTTTACTAATTAAGTCTCGGTCATTGCCTATACTCATTATTAATTCTTGGATGGCGCGAGTACGATGTTGTCCATCGGTGATGTCTAGAAAAACTGATAATGGAATCCTGACATAGCACACACCCAAGCCCAAGCGTTTGATCTGAATAATGGTAGGGTTTTGAGGATCGTCTGCCAAATTTGCAGTTAATGTCCCCAAAATCCACTTTTTACCAGCCGTAGCACGATCAATGACGTACTGTTTGATTTCTTCAGCATGTCCTTTAATAACTGGGCGATTCTTACCTGAGTGTGGATCGTTATTTGCTGCATCCGAAGGTTTAGCTTTCAGGAGTGTGGGCAAAAGACTAGCAGGAACATTGATTTGCAACATAGTTCGCCCTCCCTGCTTGAACTCTAGTGCAGGATACCACTTAGAGTCATCGTAGTGTTCATACATGTAAGGCTTGACAATATGTTTAAATAGTTCCTCCTCTGGAACAGGTTGAGGTGTAGTGGTATTGATGGTGTTGATATCAAAGTTTGTCATATAGAAGTTCCTTGCGAAAAAAGAGACAGAAATATTTGCAGCAGAAAAATTTCCCATAGTTCAAGAAGTTTATCCCTCTTTTGTCAGAGTGGGAAAACCCAATTATTGGAACCCTTTTGGAGCTTTAATTTCCGCTTTTTAACTAGAAATTTTAGTTACTGTTAGAAAATAAAGCCTCAAAGCTTGATTTATTCCGAGTCTCAGAATTTAGGTTCGATTATTGTTTTCCGAGAGTGACAAAACAGGGGTAGTCAGAATGCGCCCCAATTCTTGTAGTCAGCTAGCACTGGTTTGCTTGAATATTTGACGCAACTCCTCTAAGCGCACCCATTGAGCGTCTTTTTTTATTTCTATGTATTCCCATCCCCCAACGGAACTACCATTAACCTCTGTCGCTAATGGGCTAGGTAGATCGAATTCTTGCCCCTGAAAAATAATCGTGCCTCTACCTGAAATTTCCATGCTATTTATATAGCTCCGACACAACTCTTTAGCGCAATCGCGTTTGAGCCTGACTCTGATAGGCATACCCTGCTTGGTGATCCCAGCATCGTATAACTGAGTGAGAGTAATGCGAGTGTTATTTCCTTCCGATTCATGAGCTTGATACTCAGGTTTCAGTACTAGTGATAACTGTTTTGCGGATTCTTTAGGTTTGCTGGAATACCTTTGAAAAGATGTTTGTCTGATGCTAGACATTTTAGTCATTTGCCAATGCAGTAGCTGTGTGCGGAGCGCAGAAGGCATTTGCGATAGATCCTCTTCAGTCAGATTAATATTCATGATTTTTCTTTCCGTAAATAAGCTCACTCTATATAGCATTCCATTTGAGTACGTATTCCCTGCAATTAGAGGAATACAAGCAGGACGGGAATATTACGTATCAATGTGTCCCTTGCGGCTCATCCCCAAGCTCTTCTCTTTTGATGATGAAGAGATTCCGCCAGAAATGAGAGCGCAACGAACACTGAACAAATCCCGTGTACCGGAAATTGCCAAATACATTTTGCACAATCCCACGGGTTATATTTTTTCAGCTATCACGGCATCAATCAACGCCAAGATTACTTTTGAATCTATTGGTTTAGAGGCGGAATCGCAAAAAATTGGGCGATTAAGAGTTCCAATGGATGCTCCGTTTATCATTAATGATGGACAGCATCGAAGGGCTGCTTTTGAACTAGCTCTCAAAGAGAATCCTGAACTGGGGTATGAGACAATAGCAGTTGTCTTCTTCCTGGATATCGGCTTAGAGCGCTCTCAGCAGATGTTTACTGACTTAAATCGCTATGCAGCACATCCCGATCCATCCTTAAATATCCTTTACGATCACCGTGATAAAAAAGCTATACTAGCTCGATCTGTAGTCAAGCAAGTAAAAGTTTTTCGCACACTTACACATACTGAGCGCAGTACTTTACCTACCCGTTCTGGTAAGTTATTCACTCTCAGCAGCATTTATAATGCTACACTTGCTCTTCTGGTTAACTATAAAAATGCTGAACTAGAGCAACAAATTGAACTAGCAATACGTTACTGGGAGGCTGTTAGTACCTATATTCCCGATTGGGAGCAGGTTTTAGGGCGCAAAGTTAGTGCAGGCGAAATGCGCCAAGATTATGTCCACAGCCATGCGATCGCATTAGCAGGATTAGGCGGAGCAGGAGCCACACTGATTTCAATTTATCCAGACAATTGGCAAGAGCATCTTCAAGGACTACAAACTATTGACTGGCTACGCTCCAACCCTGATTGGGAAGGGCGCATTATGCACAGTGGACGTATTTCCAAAGCTCGAACTTGCGTTAGTTTTATGACTGCATACATTAAAAAACGTCTTGAATTACCTCTCACAGTTGAAGAAGAGCGTTTAGAAACTGCTCGTATGCGCCAAGATAAAACAGATGACGAGAAATCTAAAGATAAATAATAAACCTGAATGTGTAATTTGTGGTGAGGTGATTATACTTCATCCTCATTACAGAAAAGAACACAAAACTTGCCGCCGTTCTGGCTGCATGAAAGCATATAGGAAGCAACATGCTTCTGAACTTGACATTAGCAGAAGAGCAGCACAAAGAGCGGGCAATGAACAAAATGATCTAGAAATGATTCCTTGTAGTGTCTGCGGAGAACATTTTGAAATTATTCAACACACACATTTAAGAAAGCATGGACTAACTTTAGCCCAATATAAACAGGAGTATCCTTTTGCGCCTTTGATGACTGACAAAATGAAAAAAGTGCGAGGTAGAGGTTCAATAGTTCAATCTCGTTATTTAAATTATGCAGGCAAGCAAGCTGATAATTATCTATTTGAATTTTTGACAGGAACGCTCTTAGGCGATGGGAGTATTGAAAAGCAACCACACAAAATCAATGCTCGATATGCAGAAGGAGGTAACAATGAACTGTATCTTAAGTGGAAACATGATTTACTTGAGCAATACTTTCCTTGTTCGTGGAAAGAAAAAATGTCATCTCCACACACTAAAACTGGCAAAAGGTATCATGGATGGTGGATGAGAACAACTGTACATCCTTTACTAACTGAGTGGCATGGCCAATGGTACACAGAAAACAGGAAGATTGTACCACAAAGCTTAATAGACAAATATCTCACGGAATTTGCACTTGCAGTTTGGTTTTGTGATGACGGGCATTCCAGTCCACGCTTTCCTCGCTCATACCTATATACTATGGCATTTTTACCAGAAGAAGTCAGATTTTTATCTGAGTTGCTTCACTCTAGATTTGGACTATTTAATAGTATACTTAATAATAAAAATAAACAGCCTTTTCTTATCTTGTCAGGTAATGCCAGTCACAAAATTAGAGAAATTATTAGGTCTTTTTCAATACCTGGAATGGATTATAAAAGCCAGCAATTATCAGCAAAAAAAGATATATTAGCAAATAGAATAACTAAAGATTAATTTAAGAAATATTACAGGAGTTTTAAATATGACAGAAAAGCAGTTGTCTATCTTCCCACCACGCACTGTTCAAGACTTAGTAGAAGATATAGAAAAAATAACTAAAGAAATACAAGATTTATACTGTCTTGATGCAATACCTTGGATTATAGGGGTATCTTGGGGAAAAGATTCAAGTACAGTATTACAAATAATTTGGAATGCTATTGCTGGGCTTCCAGCAGAAAAACGAACCAAAATAATCCATGTAATTACAACAGATACTCAGGTAGAAAATCCAATAGTCTCTGCTTGGGTTCGCAAATCTTTAGAACAGCTGAAGGTTGCTGCCAAAGAAAAAGATATACCAATAGAACCTAATCTGCTAAAACCAGAAGTTAAAGACACTTTCTGGGTAAACCTTATAGGTAAAGGCTATCCAGCCCCACGCAATCAATTTCGTTGGTGTACTTCGCGTTTAAAAATTAACCCTGCTAACGAATTCATTCGTAAGATGGTGCGAGCCAATGGTGAAACAATTCTTGTTTTAGGTACTCGCAAAGCAGAGAGTACAAAACGTGCCACCACTATGGAAAAGCATCAAGTAGGTAGAGTACGCGATCGTCTCAGCCCCAATGCCAGTTTACCCAACTCTCTGATTTACACTCCCATCGAAGACTGGAGCAACAATGATGTATGGATATATCTAAATCAATGGGAAAATCCTTGGGGACAAAGCAATAAAGAATTATTCAATATGTACCGAGGTGCGACAGCAGATAATGAATGCCCCCTAGTTGTTGATACATCTACACCTAGCTGTGGAGATTCGCGCTTCGGATGTTGGGTTTGTACAATGGTTAGTAAAGATAAGTCGATGGAGGCAATGATCCAAAATGACGAAGAAAAAGAATGGATGCAGCCTCTGTTAGATATTCGCAATGAATTAGATGTTGAAGATGATCGTGATAGAAGAGATTTCCGTCGGATCTGGGGTGAGGTTCAACTTTTTGAACGTAACGTAGATGGTAAAATTGAAGTTGACAATATTCCTGGCCCATATACTAAAGAATGGCGAGAACATTGGCTTAAACGTGTTCTTTCAGCACAAACTGAAATCCGTAAAAAAAGTCCAAAACAAGTAGACGAGATTACCCTTATAAACTCTCTAGAACTTAACGAAATTCGTAGGATTTGGCTAGAAGAAAAGCACGAATTTGATGACAGCCTACCCCGAATTTATAAGGAAGTTACAGGAGAAAGCTTTGACTATGACGATACTTATTATGGTACTGTCAATAGTTTGCTAGGAAGCGATGAATGGGAGGTACTTGAAAAAGTATGTAATGGCGATCCAATGCACCTAGAACTGATGGCGAAGTTATTAGGTACAGAACGTCAGTTTTACACAATGGCCCGTCGCAAGGGCATTTATGATGCTTTAAAGAAATGCTTTGAAAGTAGTTCCCGTTCGGAAAAAGAGGCGATGGATAATGCCCACTACAAACGGGACTTGAAAAAGGCTGCCCAAGAAGGTGACGTTGCTACTGTTAAAGAAGTAATTAGCAACCCCAACTACAAAAATAATTCAAAAAAAACTGTAGCAAAAAATGAGCTTTCTAATTCTAAACAACTTACTTGGGCTAGCTTAAAGTTGTCAGTTGATAATAATATCGACTCTGATGAATAGGAGCTATTAAGAAAAGTTCCTATTTATAATTAGTTAAATTGTTTGGTTCCGCACTGTGATATTTATCGAACTAGTTCTACAAAATTTTGGCCCATACCTTGGGAGGCAAGTCATTAACTTAGTTCCTAAAAATGATCTTAATGATTGCCCTATTATTCTATTGGGTGGTATGAATGGAGGTGGTAAAACTACCCTTTTAGATGCTATTCGTCTTGCTCTTTATGGACACAGAGCGCAATGTTCTACCCGTGGTAATTTAAGCTATAGTGAATTTCTCAATCAGTCTATTAATCATCATACTAAGCCACAAGAAATTACAACAATAGAACTTGCTTTTGAGCATATAATTGATAATGAAACTCAAGTGTTCAGAGTTATACGCACATGGACAAAGAATCAGCGTAATGGTAAAGACAATTTAGGTATTTTGGTAGATGATTGGCCAGATGTTTCCTTAGTTAAAATCTGGGATGAGTATATAGAAAATCTTATTCCTTTAGGAATTTCTAACTTATTTTTGTTTGATGGTGAACAGGTAAAAGAATTAGCAGAAAATGAAATAACTCCACCTGTTGTAATAAATGCAATTCAATCACTCTTAGGTTTAGAATTGGCAGAAAGATTATCAATAGATTTAGAAATTCTAGTTCATCGCCAACGCAAAGATATAGCTGGCGCTAAAGAGTTAGTTACGTTAGAACAAATTGAAAAACAGCTTGATTACCTGAGAAAAGATTATACATTAGCTAAACAAGAACTAGCCGTTTTACAGAATAATTTAGATTACAGCCGTAAACAGCACTACTTAGCGCAAGAAAAATTTCTCTCAGAAGGAGGTAAAATTGCAGCAGAAAGTAGTCAGTTAAAACAACAAAGCGATGATTCCAGTGCTGCATTAGAACAAGCACGCCAAAAAATTATAGAATTGGCATCTGATATTTTACCTCTGGGTTTAATTTTACCCCTATTAATCCAAGCTCAATCACAAGTAGAAAAAGAATATCGCACCTCACAAGCAAAAAGTGCATTAAATGTATTAATAGAGCGAGATAAACGTCTTTTGAATTGCATAAATCAGTTAAATTTGCTAACTGAACAAATTGACAAAATTAAATCTTTTTTGGCATCTGAAAATCAGTATCTTCAACAAGAAATTTGCTCTGAGAAAGAATTATGGTTGACAGACGATACTGAAATACTCAAACAGCTAGATAATCTCCTTCAGCAGGATCTGCCTAGTCAAATAAAACAAGCTCAAGAACAATTAGTTAATATCAGCAATCAAGAAGAAGAAATTCTAGCTATAGAAAAACAACTAGCCACAGCAGCATCTCCAGAAGAGTATGAAAAGTTAGCTAATGCAGTAAGAACATCACAAGTTTTACTGATTGAAAGTCAAACTACATACGATGTAGGTCAACGCCGAATAGAAGAGTTAGCGGCTGCAATTGAAAACAAGAAAAAAGATTTACAAGAATATAGTAAACAAAACATAGATAGCAAAAATTACGAACATATCATATACGCTTCTGCAAAAGTTCAAGATACACTCAAGCTTTTTCGTGAGCAATTAGCCATCAAAAAGCTAGGTCAACTTGAAGATGAAATAACTAAACACTTCCGTTTCCTTCTGCATAAATCTGATTTAGTGCATCGTATCACTATTGACATAAGTACATTTAGCCTTTCCCTTTATGAATTCAATGGTCAACCCGTCCCTAAACATCGCCTCTCGGCTGGTGAAAAACAACTACTTGCGATCGCATTCCTCTGGGGTTTAGCCAAAGTCTCTGGACTCCGCTTACCAGTAGCTATAGATACACCATTAGGTAGGCTTGACTCCTCCCATCGCCAAAACTTAGTGGATAAATACTTCCCCGCCGCTAGTCATCAAGTAATTCTGCTATCTACCGACACCGAGATTGGAAAGAAAGAAGTAGAAACACTGCGAGAGAAAGAAGCGATCGCTCGTGAATATCTACTTAAATACGACTCCTCCACCCGCCAAACAACAGTGGTAGAAAATCAATATTTTTGGTAGTAGATATCGTCTAAAAAAGATATTTACAATATATATCACGACCTTTGGAAAGTAGATAAGCAATTATGAACTCGCCCCATGTATCAAAGATAGAGAATTACCTACGTGTTCTGTCATTAGAAGAATTAGAATGGTTATTAGAATGGATCGCACAACAAGTGCAAGAAAGAAAGCAAATAGTAAATAAATTTACTGATGTTAAATATATGAATGAACAACTAGTTGCAATGGCTAGTGATTTAGATATAAAAACAGAAATTAACTCTATCAATAATGAATTTGGTGTTACAGAAATGGATGGTTTGGAAAAACTGTGAGCGGTTTATGAATGAAAACTACCTCAATTTTTAGAAAGATAATGGAATCCCCAATCGAAAGAATAAAACTCTCCCAAACAGCCAAAGACCAACTTACCAAACTTAAGCGCAGCACAAAAATCGACCAATGGAATATCCTATGCCGTTGGGCGTTTTGCCGTTCCCTCGCAGAAGCAACCGCACCCTCCCCCGTTCCAATTCCCCAAGATAGTAACGTCGAAATGAGTTGGCGCGTTTTTGGTGGCGAAATGTCTGATATACTCCTCCTCGCCCTCAAGCAACGCTGTCACAATGACGGTTATCCCACCGACAAAGAAACCCTTGCTACTCAATTCCGCTTACATTTGCATCGCGGTATTGGCTACCTAGCTGGCGATCCAAATATCAAGAAAATTGAAGATTTAATTGAACTGGCGGTTAAAAATTGAAAGGATATTAGTTGATTGTTAACTGTTCGCTGTTAACTGACAACTAATATTATGCCTGAAGCGCTAGAAATTGAGCGTCATAGAGCTGCGATCGCTCGCACTGACATCTCTCGCCCCGTGCGATTGGCAATAGAATGGGCAATCCTAACTCAAGATACTACTTTTTTTGACTACGGTTGCGGCTATGGTGGTGATGTCCAACGAGTCAAAAACTTAGGTTACACCAGCGCAGGCTGGGACCCTTACTACTATCCCGATGTCCCACGCATCCCCGCCGATGTGGTCAATTTGGGTTACGTCCTCAACGTCATTGAAGACTCAGAAGAACGCCGTCAAAGCTTGATCCAAGCCTGGGAACTCACCGGGAAAGTTTTAATTGTCGCGGCTCAAATACTAATTAACGCTCCCAGCAAAACCCAACTTGCTTACAATGATGGCATTGTGACGCGCCGCAATACTTTTCAGAAATATTACGAACAAGAAGAACTCAAAACCTATATTGATGAAGTTTTAAATGTAGATGCAGTACCGATCGCACTAGGCGTTTACTTTGTTTTTCGAGATGAAGCTGAAAAAGAAAGTTACAAAGCTATCCGCTTTTTTTCTGCGACTTCTACACCGCGAGTCCGTATACCCACCAAGCGGTTTGAAGATTATCAAGAACAGCTGCAATCACTTATGGCTTTCTTTACCAAGCGCGGTAGATTACCTGTGAAAGGCGAATTGGAAAATGAACAGGAATTACTCAGCGAATTTGGTAACTTTCGCCGTGCATTCGGTGTAGTTTTGCAAGCTACTGATGAAGCAGAATGGGATGCGATCGCTTACCGTCGTTCTCTAGATATCCAAGTTTATCTCGCTCTCACCCACTTTGATAAACGTCCTGCATGGCAAAAGTTAGCCCCAGAAATGCGCCACGATATCAAAGCCTTTTTCAGCAGCTATGAGGAAGCTTGTCAAGTAGCCGATCAAAAGCTTTTCAGCTTGGGTAAACCTGGGGTGATTCAAACTGCTTGTGAAAAAAGCAAAATTGGTAAACATACTCGCGGTGCGCTTTACGTCCATGTTTCGGCATTAGCAGCTCTTGATCCATTGCTGCGAATTTGTGAAGGCTGCGCTAGCCGTACTATTGGGCGTGTAGATGGAGCCACATTGATCAAATATCACACTGATAAGCCGCAAATATCCTATCTGTTTTACCCTGACTTCGACAATGATCCCCACCCAGCGTTAAAAGCCAGTATAGGTATTGATTTAAAAACCCTCTTCGTCACTCACCGAGACTACGAAACTAGGGCAAATCCGCCGATTTTGCACCGTAAAGAAACATTTGTTACCAACAACTACCCACGCTACGAAGAATTTGCTAAACTCACCCAACAAGAACAGGAATTAGGGTTGCTTAACCAAAAAAGCGACATTGGTACGCGTGAAGGTTGGGAAAAATGCCTCGCCGCACACAGAGTAGAAATCAAGGGGCATCAGGTTTATCCAATTCAAGAAAGTTAAGAAAACGCTGGCCCTATAAGGTTATCCTGAATTTGTATTTAACCCAAGTAAATCTTGGTAGTTTGTCATGTTTGCGGAAAATCACACAGCAGCTATGGTAAGTTTCAATTCCTGATCGGGATTAATAGAGACTGCTGGCGCTGCGATCATTCAAACCCTTATAGGTACTAGTTACATGATATACTTTTCGATTTCCTCGTCGTACTTTATTGATATTTCCTCAAAAGAGGCAAAAAGTTGAAACTATGAGGAAAATTAAATCGCCACTGGAAGTTTTCGGTAGTCGCAAGATGGCGGCTTTATTATTTTTAGGCTTTTCATCAGGTTTACCGTTATATTTAATCGGTAGTACCTTAAAGGCGTGGATGACCGATGAGAAGGTAGATTTAGCCGCTATTGGTTGGTTTAGCCTCGCTAGTTTGCCTTATTCCTTGAAATTTTTGTGGGCACCGTTTTTGGACAGGTTCACCCTACCAGTTTTGGGGCGACGACGGGGTTGGTTAATTTTGACGCAGATTGCTTTGATTGTAGCGATCGCAGTTATGGCTTTTCAACAACCCAAACAAGCATTACAGCTACTAGCCATCAACGCCATAGTCATTGCTTTTATCAGTGCAACTCAAGATATCGCTGCTGATGCCTACCGTACCGACGTTTTAGAAAAATTAGAAATGGGGGCTGGTGCAGCAGTTTTTATCTTAGGTTATCGAATTGCCCTGTTAGTCGCAGGTGCTTTAGCCTTAATACTTGCCGACAAACTGCCTTGGTCATCGGTTTACTTGTTTATGGCAGGGACGATGGTAATAGGTATTCTTGCCACCTTATTCGCACCAGAACCGAAGGAAATTAGCCCTCCAGGTTCTCTTGCTGATGCTGTCATCTTGCCCTTTCAGGAATTTTTTCAGCGTCAAGGTATTATTAAAGCTATTCTCACGCTTGCATTCATTACCCTA
This sequence comes from Nostoc sp. DedQUE09, assembly GCF_034530915.1. Classification (NCBI taxonomy): domain Bacteria; kingdom Bacillati; phylum Cyanobacteriota; class Cyanophyceae; order Nostocales; family Nostocaceae; genus Nostoc; species Nostoc sp. DedQUE09. The sequence goes on along the minus strand of NZ_JAVRCE010000025.1, from coordinate 69,503 downwards.
TACAAGCTAGGTGATGCTTTGTTGAGCAATATGACCACGCCTTTTTTGCTGCAAACTGGTTTTACCAAAACCGACATTGGGGCAATTCAAGTGGGGATGGGGTTAATTGCGACGATTGTCGGCGCTTTAGCCGGTGGTTCAATTTTGAGTACTATTGGCATCAATAGATCGCTTTGGGTTTTTGGTATTCTACAAGCAGTAAGTAATTTAGCTTACTTTTTTCTAGCATACATCGGTCAAAACTACCAAGCTATGGTACTTGCCATCAACGTAGAACAATTTTGTGGTGGATTGGGGACAGCAGCCTTTGTTGCCTTTTTGATGAGTCTTTGTAACCAGCGGTTTTCCGCAACCCAATATGCTTTGTTATCTAGCTTAATGGCTGTCAGTCGTGATATTCTGGCGGCCCCTGGAGGTGTGATCGCCCAAAGCACGGGTTGGTCTATATTTTTCTTAATTACCATCGCCGCCGCTGTACCAGGACTATTCCTATTGCCAGTATTTGCCCCCTGGAACCCTCAGCCAGTGGCAGTATCCAGACCAGGACTTGAGGACGAAGAAGAGGATATATGGGGAATCAAGTAGTTATTGCTGTCGGCACATTCATCCTCTTACTCACTGGTTTATTACTGGGGTATGTTCTCTCGCAGTTAGTTCTGGGATTTCTAGCATTTAACCTCCTAACTTTTTTCGGAACACTCAGCCTAATTTTAATTTTTGGTACACTTTATTACGTTTTGTTTTGGCAATTGCGAAGAGAACAATCCCGGCCATCAACTCCATCAACCATCAATCAAGGGATACCAACCCAGGTAGAGGAGGGTTTATCTGATAGCTATCTCAAAAACAGGCTAATTGCTAAATTATCCGGTGATACTGCCGCAGCCGAACGGTTAATTGAACAGGCAAAGGAAACTTATCCTGGGATGCCGGAGAATTGGTATTGCGAAAGAGTGCTTGATGACTTGGAGAGCGATCGCCAGAGGGAGTAGGGGAGCAGGGGAGCAGGGGAGCAGAGAAGAATAATTAATCCCCAATGCCCTATTCCCAATTCCCAATTCCTATGCACAGAAAATTGCTAAAATCAATCAAGAATACTTCACAAATCTTCAGCTAGGTTCTCATAAAAGTTCCTAGCTTCTTGCAATTAAAATATGGCTATTTTTCGTCAATACATCGCTCCACTGCTTGTAGTACTGGTATTTGTTTTTGCTCTAGTGGCAGTCAGCGCCCGAATCTTTTTACCGTCCGATATGGCGGCACCTGCACCAATTGAAGAGGTAGAGGTAACTTCTCAACCTACTCCCACTGATTTACCTCCAGCAGCACATAACTTAGCTAGCTAAGTCAATAAACATCAGCGTGTCTGAGCAACTATTACCTGGATATATTATTCGCCGTGGCTCACTTTTGGAGCGATCGCTGCTGCTCAAATTCATGCAGCGAACTTACCAGGATCTCTTTCCCAATGAGGATTTTTCCCATCTAGAGCAAACAGTTAAGCAATACTTTTCTAGCGATACGCCCTTGTGGTGGGTAGAAGAGGAGGGGGAGCAGGGGAGCGAGGGAGCAGGGGAGCAGGGGAGCAATAAAAAATCTCTCTCGTGTGCTCCCCATCCCCCTATCGCTTGCCTTTGGGTAGGCAATGTTATAGATCAAGTACATGGGAACCGTCATGCTCACATCTTTATCCTCTACGTTGTACCAGAACATCGGCGGCGGGGTATTGGTACAGCCTTGATGCGATATGTGGAAAATTGGGCTATTCAAAGAGGCGATCGCCAAATTGGCCTGCAAGTCTTTCAATCAAACAAACCTGCATTGAATCTTTATAATCAGTTAGGCTATCAAACCCAATCCCTATGGATGGTAAAATTCCTGAGTGCAGAAAAATAAACTCAAGAATAGCGATAACATACTGTAGCGTCTGAGTTATGGAGGTTCTCGTTTGGATAAAACTCAACGAGGAAGAAAGGAAAATGTATAAGAACCCAACTAATATATATAAAGCTTTAACATTATTAGCGTGGGGGATTATGTGTTAATCCCTGTTCGGGATTGAAATCAAATTATGTATGACGAAGACGATCTAAGCCTACTCGATCTTGAGGAGGAGCTAGAAAGCCCCTTAGATAAAATAGAGCCGCTAACTGCCGAATCAGTTGTGGCAAAGCCCGATCCAGAAGTGATGCTAGCCTTGCTGGAAAATCCCCAGCCCCAGCAAAGAATGTTAGCGGCACGTGCTTTTTGTGATATAGAAGATGCCCGTGCTACCCCCCATCTGATTCGCCTGTTAACTGATACCTGTCCCTTAGTGCGGGTAAGTGCAGCTTATGGCATCGGACGCAATCCCAGTTTAGAAGCAGTGAGTCCGTTAATTGTTCAACTAAACAGTGATTGGAATGGCTATGTACGTAAAGGTGTAGTTTGGGCTTTAGGAAACTGTCGCGATCGCCGTTCTTTAGCACCTTTAGCAAACGCCCTCAGAACCGACATTTCCGCAGTGCGTTTGTGGGCTGCTAGTGCCTTAGCACAGATGGCAGAAGTCGGTTATGAAGCAGTTATAGGGGCAATACCACCATTAATAGAAGCCTTAGTGCAAGATCCCGTAGCAGCAGTGCGAAGTAACAGTGCTTGGGCAATTGGTCAACTGTGCCGCGAATTGCCTTCTAATGTAGTTTATGCCACAGCGATCGATGCCCTAATTCAAGCCTTTGCTGAAGATCAAGATTTGGGAGTCCGAGAAGACGCCAAAGCTTCGCTATTAGGAGTGGGCGATCCCCGTGGCTTGCAGCTAATTGAAACCTTGGAACAAGAAGGGTGGTTTTGATTTGGGCATCGGTCATTTGTCATTGATCATTGGTCATTTGTCAGGAATTATTATTCTCCCCTGCTTCCCCTGCCTCCCTTGCTCCTCTGCCCCTCTGCTCCCCTGCTCCCCTGCTCCCCTGCTCCCCTGCCCTTACTGTCCTTCAGCTACAGGTTTGACCAAATTTAAGTCATAAGGGCGCTCAGTATCATCCTCACCCAAATATTCACCATTTTGAATTTCTAGAATAACTAGGGGAATATGCCCAGGATTTTCTACCTTATGTAGAGTTGCTGCGGGGACATAAGTTGATTCGTTTCGATTCAGTAATATTTCAGAATCGCCACAAGTCACCTTTGCCACACCGGAAACTACAACCCAATGTTCATTCCGGTGATAATGAATTTGTGGTTTGATGCCGTGCCTGGGCTTGATTTCCACACGACTAATTCTATAGGTTTTTCCCTCCTCGATTACCTCTACCTCACCCCAATATCGTGTACCTGAATGTGGAGACAATTCGTTGATATTTGACTGAGTATTATTTTCATTGGGAGTCATAATTCATTTCTCAACCAGATAAGTATTAGTATTTATCAGTAATTTACCGTAAACGAGATAAACCTGGGTAGGGAGATGCAGTCACAACGTATTTATTGATGACAACTGCTCTAACTTTACTTTAGGCAACAGATCCTATCCGTAAATTTCTAAATGTTTGAATGCGTGAATTGCTTAACCACCCGTATACTGAATCCGATAAATTCGATTATTAGCTTCTTCTGTTAGTAGTAAACTGCCATCTGGCAATACGAGTAAACCTACAGGCCGTCCCCAAGTGGTTGGTACAGAAGGATTTAGCAAAAATCCTGTGAGAAAATCTTCGTAGTAGCCAAGCGATCGCCCCTTAGCATCGAAGGGAACAAATACAATTTTATAACCAGTGCCGCGATCGCGGTTCCAAGAACCACGAAAAGCCGCAAAAGCACCGTTCTGGTATTTTTTGGGAAACGTTTTACCATCATAAAACTGCAAACCCAATGCTGCGGAGTGCGCCTGAAACAGTACATCCGGCGTTTGAGTACGGGCTACTAAATCAGGACGTTTACTTTTGTCATCAGTCTTTTGCCGCGGATCGAGGTTGTTTGGTGTTAGATAAGCATAGGGCCAGCCGTAAAATGCCCCCTGTTTAACGCGTGTCAGATAGTCTGGCACCAAATCATCACCAATTCCATCCCGTTCGTTGACAGTGGTATAAAGTTCCTTAGTTACAGGATGAAAGTCTAAACCAACAGGGTTACGCAAGCCGGAAGCGAAAGTTTGCTGCTGGGAACCATCTAAATTCATCACCTGTATCGAAGCCCGTGGCAGGGGTTCCTCGTCTACATTGGTTCCCGATCCAACTGAAATATATAATTTATTGCGATCGGGTGCGACAACAACATTGCGCGTCCAATGATTGTTATAACCTTGAGCGGGCAAGTCGGCAATTTTTTCCCCCTTACCTGTAATCTTGTTTTGATCTTGAGTATAGGGAAAACGCACCACAGCATCTGTGTTTCCCAGAAAAAAGGAATTATCTGTAAAAGCCATTCCAAACGGTCTATTGAGTCCGTTTTCCCCACTGGCAAAGGTTTCTCGAACATCAGCTACACCATCCCCATTGCTGTCACGCAACAGACGAATGCGATTTTGCCCGGTTTCAGTCACTAAGACATCACCGCTGGGGGTTAAAGCTAGCCAGCGTGGGGCATCTAAACCTTCAGCAAAGACGTTTACTGTGAAGCCTTGTGGTACGCGCAGCACCGGATTTTGCGGAATGGGCACAACTTCAGGCCGCTTGGAAGCACTTTCTGTTGCAAAGGGTGCTGGTAAATTCTTCAGATTGATTCGGATGGGTGTAGGTGAAAGTGCTTCAGTACGGACAATATTTTTTGGCTGTGTAGGATTCTGTGTTAGTTGGGTAGAGGGTACAGATTTTTGAGGTGTAGAATTATCTGAGTTAGCGCGAGTCTGGTTACAGGCTGCTGCCAAAGTCATTAAAAAAACTGGCAGCAAAAAACGCGCAGGAACTTTCATGGTGGTAGACACTATACACAATGTTCCTACTCTAAACTTGAGGCTTAATGATTGTCGCCAGTCAAAAGTTTGATTTTTCTTAGTTAGTCAACCTATTAACAATTCAAAAATAAAGCACTAGTGACTAAATTCTATTATCAATGCCCAATGCCCAATATTTACACATATAAACATTTGTTAGTGAAAAAAAAATTTTTCAAATTCTGCTGCTGGTAAGGGACGGCTAAATAGAAAACCTTGCATAGAATTACATTTGTGTTGGCGTAAAAAACCTAGTTCTGCTTCTGTCTCTACACCTTCAGCCACTACATCTAGATTCAGATTATGAGCCATCTGAATTAATGCCTTAGCGATGGCTGACTTTTGCGAATCTTTACCAACATTATGGATAAAATAACGGTCTATTTTTAATGTATTGATTGGTAAGTTTTTTAGATAAATCAAAGAAGAGTAACCCGTACCAAAATCATCGATCGCAATTTTTACACCCAAAGATTGCAATTTACTCATAGTAGCGATCGCACTATTTACATCTTGCATAATCATACTTTCAGTGAGTTCTATTTCTAGGTCATGTGGTTTTAAATTATTGACAGATATAAAATTGACTACATTATGAATGAAATCTGGCTGATTAAATTCAATTGCTGACAGATTTACAGCAACCATCAAAGAATTAATTCCAGCCTCACGCCAGCTTTTAATTTGTTTGCATACCCTTTTTAATACCCATTTACCAATCGGAACAATTAAACCTGTAGACTCTGCTAACGGAATAAATTCTGTTGGATAAATCATTCCTAGTTCTGGGCTTTGCCAGCGCAATAAACTTTCGGCACCTACTATTTTCCCAGATGCAATATCGACTATTGGTTGATAATAAATTTCAAATTCTTGAAAATTATGTTGTTTTATAGCTTGGTGTAAGCTAATTTCTAACAACTGCATTTTGGGAGACAAGTTATTAATGACAGTCTGAGGAGATAAATACCTTTTTAAAGTAGCGTATTTTTCCAATCTGTTCATGATGGCACTTAATAACTCAGATCGAGTAAATGGCTTAGTTATATAGTCATCTGCACCCATATCCATACCTTGACGAAAGTCAGATTTAGAAGATTTGGCAGTGAGAAAGATGAAGGGAATTGTTGCCGTTGATGGATCTTGACGTAATGCTGTTAGCACGCCATAACCGTCAATTTCTGGCATCATCATATCACAAAGAATTAAATCAGGAACTTCGGAGATAGCCAAATGTATCCCAATTCTGCCATTAGCCGCAGCAATAGTTTCAAAATTCTCAGCTTCTAGCAAATCTAAAATGTTTTCACGGACTGCTTCTTCATCTTCTATTATTAAGATTTTTGGCATAAGTTACCTCTGATTTATATTTTCTTATTTAATGGCACCTACAGCAATATTTATAAAAAATATTATTATAATTGTAATAAAAATTTTACCTTTGTAGATATTTAAACGCTTTTTTAAGCTTACCATTTTTCATGCAGTGGCTAATATATTAGCACTATTATAAAATAATAAAATAGTTTAGTAAAATACTATATTTTCTTGAAAAAAGAATTTTTAAATCTTTAATTTCAAATACAGTTTGTCTATCTTTACTAAGTAAATTAAACTTGAAAATGCCATTATCTGAGAAATATTTAATCGCATTTAAAAATAAGTTAGTCAAAATGTGTGCCAGCAGTTTTTCATCGATACACCAGGTTACAAATTTATATAGACGGGTGAAAAAAATCAAGCACCGATAGCCCAGATTCATCTGTATTTGTTCTGGCGATTGTCGGCTATGTTCAACAAAATTGAAGGATGTTGGTTTATACTCTAATTTTTCCACTTCTAACTGGGCGATAATCAACACATCATTCAACATTTCAGTCATGATTATGTGATATTTGGGCGTATTGGTCTGCATTATCCTATTAGACTTACGATAGAAGTCCAAATCTTCCTCATAAACTTCAATGAAGTGAGTGTATTTGCTGCTCGTAGCTTTACGTACTATAGCGTGTGCTAGTAACCATTGGGACTTGAGTAATTGTCTCTCAATGAAAATCTGATGTTCTACATCAAAAAAACCAATAGTAGCATTAACTCTACTTTTCTCTGTTTTTTGTGCCATTGCTTGACAGATACAGATACTTTCAGGAGTAATATTACCTTGCTTACTTACAACTAGCAGTAGTTCCAACTGCTGCTCTAGTAACCGTGATAACACTGAGACTATTTCCGAAAATTATGACACGTTCAATGTCATGACTAAGGTATGCATAACTTCAAAAGTATTGGCTGTTTTCAAGCTAGTTCCAGAAGCTACAAACAGTACCATATCATGCTTGGTGAAGTATCCTACTAGCTGCGAAGATGAAAAAACAAGATATTACGCCGTGCTACATCAGTGCGTAAGCATAGCCCATTGTAGAAATGGCATCTACTCCAATAGTGATATTTTTAATACAACCTTTAGCGGCAAACAGCCAATTCTTAACTCTAAGCTTTGTAGCCCGGCGATCTGAGGTAAAGCCTGGATAGATTTTAACGATAGCTATCAGCAAACTCTAGTTATCTAAAGTCAGTTATCTGAGTATTTTCCAATATTTTGATGATAAAAAAGTAGTAATATTTGGGATACAAACACTACAAAAAGTGTGTTAAGAATTACAAACTAGCTTATATACAGCTAGTTGGGTATTGACCATTAGGCATGGAGAAGATGATAAACGAGTGGACTTAATATCAGGTGATTATAAGGCTTTCACGTTAAGTTAACACCAATGCCCTGCTTCCCGCCTGCCTCTTCACAAAGGACGCAACTGCACCCGCCGTTCGCCATAATGTAATAGCCTTTCTATAGTTACGAGCCGATTTTCCCAAACTTTGACTTGATAGGAATTCGACTTAATTTCTTGGCTCATCAATACCCGAAATTGAGACTGGAAGCGGGTTAGAGATGCTCTTGCTACGAGTAACTTACTAGTAGAAGGTGAAGCGGCAAGCTGATTTAAAGCACTGCGTAAAACTTCTGCCTGGTTGTTAAAATCTGAAATTTTCTGAGATGGCCTTTGTCGTTGGTCATTTTGGAAAACGAATTTCCATTCCCGTTGTAGCGCGGTATAACGAATGGCGGCAGTTTGAAAAGGCTGGCGGTGAGGAATCGGTTCACTTGTTGTGGATTGAATCCTACCTTGGGTGCTACTAAAGATTTTTTGGAGATCGTTGCTAAAATTTTCTGCGGCAAATAGTGCATAACCACTAACTGGCAAGTCCCTTACCAACTGGAGTTGATCGAATGCTCCAATTGTTGGCAAAGAAAGTAAGCGAATTCCCGGCACCAATAAGGTAGCTCCCAATTGTTTAGAGGCAATCCAGGGTTGGGCCAGTCTTTGAAACCGAGAAGTATCGAGAGCATAAGTCATGGGAACAATTAAATCTACATCCCCCTGCCTTGCCCAAGTTTCCCAATTTTGTTGAATTTTCTGAATCCGTTCTAGTTCCGGCAAAGGAAATACTGCAACCGACAAAATCAAATTCGGTTGCTTTTGTCGTAATTGCTGTGATACTTGGGCAACAAAGCTATCAACTTGCTCGGTGCGAAATTTTGTCCATTTTCGCCACAAATCTGCTTGGCTAGGAGAGATATTCACTGGATCTACACCAGTAAGTTTCTGAAATTGCGCTCTTGCAGCTTTCCCATAGCCATAAGTTCGACCTGCTGATGGGTCTTGGAAAGGGTAGCGAATGTAGTCTAGTTGTAGACCATCTACGTTATATTTAGTAACAATTTCCTCATACAGCTTGAGCAAGTATTGCCGCACTTCGGGGTTGGCTGGATCGAAGAATGGCTTGCCCTGACCAACGGGAATCATGTTGCCCAGGTTATCGTAGTTTGCCCAATCAGGATGAGCCGCCAGTACTGGCCCTGGATAATTAGGATTAAGGTTGAGAATTTCATTATGACGTTGATTGCCAGCAGCAAAAGTCCACACCCAAGCGTGTAATTCCATGTCTCGCTCATGGGCTAGTTTCACCGCTTCTTCCAGTGGGTTCCACCCACGAATTAATGGGTTTTGCTCTTTTGCGACTTGGCTGGGATAAATTGTATAGCCAGCGTTAACAGTTTCAAAAAAGACAGTATTAATCCCGGCTTGAGCGAGGCGATCAAAAATCTGTGCCAGTCCTGCCTTACTACCAGCGCGAACAATCGTCCCTCGATCTAACCAAACTGCGCGAATTTCTGGTTGAGCTAGTTTCCGATCGACAGGAAATTGCTGCCACAAAGTCGTTTTAGCGAGCAGCCACTGCTGACGAGCCAAAGCATAGTTTTTTTGAGCAATCAATTGGGGTAAATTTTTGGCAATTAGCCTTGCTTGTGCTAAAGCTTGGTCTTTACTTATGGCTAGCGCCCCCAGTTTGGTTGAGGCTAATTGTATCGGCTTTTCTTTGACAGACTGGGGAGTGTTTAAATGCCCAGAAAACTGCTTTTCCCCAGATATTGTTTCGCCAACATTAGCTGCATCAGCTAACACCGCTAAATGAGCGCTTTCCACTCGACCAATCAGATTTTCTAGCTCTTGCTGGAGAGCGATCGCTTGGTTGTTATCAATCGGCTCGTTGGAGTTGGGTGCAACATCCAAACGCACCGCTTGTTCTAATTGGTCAATAGCCTCCTGAGAACTTGGGGGTTTGACCATAGGCAAAGGTCTAGGTATGGGACCAGTGGCAGTTTTACCAGGAGATGAGAGAGATGAACTACCCCTCTGCCCCTCCACCCCTCTGCTCCCCTGCCCCCCTGCCCCTCTGCCCCCCTGAGCTGAGGGCACAGCCGCCACAGTCGTAGAGCAGCTTTGAGAACCTCCCGCTATTTTTTTGGCACGATTTGATGGCGCTAGTGCTGTCAAATAGCGATTGAGAGTAGTTTTTAACCAGGCATTATCTAACTCGGCTGCTGAGGCTGTGTCTGTTCCCCAGCGCCAGCCCAAAAAGGTGGAACGCTCAGTTGTCACTACTGCGGCCGGATTATCTTTGGAATTCCAAACAGCAGGAGATTCAGCGCTCATATTGTTAGGAATCACAACACCGCCACGCACTTTCCCGAAGAGTCCAGTTTGATTTGCCCATTCTGGGATCTTGGTTTTTGCAGCTTGAATCTGTTCAGTACCATTAAGGCTGAATCCCCAATAACCTCCCAAGAGCGATCGCAATAATTGCCGTACTCCTGGGGATGACAAACTACCTACAGGCCCACTAGCAATCAAACGCCCTCCCTTACTCATCCATTCTTCTAGGGCGATCGCTTGAGTTGGTGTTAATGTCTCAACGTTTGGCAAAAATAATACCCGGCGATCGCCCCAATCTGCCCCATTCTTGACATCATTTAGGGAAATTACACAATATTTCACCCCTATTGTCTGTAAGCGATCGCTTATCCCTTTCCATTGATTTGCATTTTCTTGTCCATACACTACGCTCAATACGGGTTCTTCAGTCGCTGCCGTTACTGGTAAAATACTCAACAAATTTAAAACTACAATTTCACAACTTAAAATAACTAATCTTCTAGCTTTTTTAATTTTTAAACTTATATCTTTTTGGTTTTCCTGATAATTCACCAGTGACTCCTCATTTCATTATTAATTTAGTTATTAGTCAGAGTTCATTAGTACACAATATAGGACTCTAGCTTTATCCTAGTAAGTTTACTGATATTCTTACTTGGATTAAGCAAAGCTAATCTTTAGCTTTTCAAAAATCAAGTAGATTTCTATAAGCTTTTCGTAGAAGTAGTTAGTAAATGACTTTCATCAATCTAGCCTATCAAAAGGAGTAAAAAATGCCAAGATGGATACTCAAATTACCCAAGCGATTCTATAGAAATTCTTAGCTATTACATTGTGAATTTCATTCCATTGGTGACTAGCTTTTTAGAAAATTTTGTGTTTACCAATTCCAATAGGCTTTTGGGCAATTGCAGGGAGTTTTCACTTAAACCTAAAAGAAAAAATGCTGCTCTTATTCTAATTATCTGTTTTTCAGGGTTTTGTGAGTTAAAAAAGTAATACTAGCGCATCTTAAAGCCCTCACCCTAAATCCCTCTCCCAAGCTTGGGAGAGGGACTTTGAAATTGGCTCGGCTCCCGTTCTTCCAATTTTGGGAGAACGGGTTGGCGCATAAAGGCAAATTTTGTATTTGTGCAATAAGTCTAAAAGGATGTTTTAAAAGTCCTCTTGTTGGTAATAAAAGGTTTTAGATCCCCTAAATCCCCCGATAAATTGGGGGACTTTAATTCCCGGTTCCCCCTTTTTAAGGGCAGGACTGTTTCATTCCCTAAAAGGCGCTGATTTACAAGCGTTTCAAGCAAAAAAACCAGGTGACTAAAAAATCTGATTGGGCAAGAAAATGGTGAACGCACTAAAGAATACTGGTTGAGGTGATAGTTTTTATTTTTCCCACTCAAGCAAATTTCTGACCCATACTCTTGACAAAATCCCTAAGAGATCAAATGAATCAGCCCTGCTTTTTAAGGGGGGTTAAGGGGATCAAGAAGTGCTTACAATTACAGCTAATTACTTTTCAAACAACCTCTAATTAGCATTCTTGATAAGCGCCAGCATTAAACTAACAATAATTTCTCATAAGTTTGTCTAGGAACTTTTAAATAGGAGAAAACAATAATTTCAATAGTCGCAATTATAACCACCAAAATGTAAAAGTCAATCCAGTTCAGATAAGCCCAAACTCATGATATAGAGATGTAATTTATCGTGTATAAAAAAACTGTATTTTCTGCTTAAATGATACAGGTTTTGATTAAATCTTCAACTCCTCCTACTGGTAAAATTTTTGTCTCCAATTTACAGGTTAGTTCTTCAATACTCATATCATCTAAAAATACTAATTCACCATGTTTAAGCATTACATTTGGCAGTAAAATTCCGTCTCCCAAATCTTGACCTTGTAAATTCAACAGCAAATCATGACCCGTTAGTAATCCCGTGACAGTGATACTCTGTCCCCAATAATCACTACATAAAGCACGCATATTTACTTTTAATCCTTCAACAGAATTTAACCGTTTCAAGATAGGTTCAAAGGCGTTTTCTACTGCGTTGCCTACTACCCAAGTTAATGTCCTCTGAGGATAGACTTTTGGCGGTAGTAATTCTGTTGCCGCGGCTGCAAATTGCTTGATAAACAACTGAATTGAACCAACACCATTATCAATTTGGGGATACTCTTCATATTCAGATTCGCTCGGTAATTCTTCACCAGCAATCAAAAACCACTCATCAGCTAACCAAGCGACGTTAGAGGAAAACTTTTGGCGAAATTGTTGCGAGAGTATTCGCACTTGAGAAATTACTTCTTTCGCTTTTTCTCTGGTTACGGGTATGAGTTCGTCTTCTGGAGGACGAAACCTTGTCAATCCGACTGGTACAACTGCCACCGATGCCACAGTAGGCACTTTACCAGTATGAAAAGATGCTAAGTCTTTTAGGGTTTGCTCTAGGTGTTCGCCATCATTTATACCAGGACAAACAACTACTTGAGCATGAATTTGTAGCCGTCTTTCTTGAAACCACTTGAGTTGTTGCAAGATTTGTCCCGCACGGGGATTTTTCAAGAGTCTAATTCTAACTTCCGGCTCCGTAGCATGAACAGAAACATACAACGGAGATAAGCGCATTTGTTCAATCCGCTGCCATTCTCTTTCTGGCAAATTGGTCAGGGTAAGATAAGAGCCGTACAAAAAGCTTAAGCGGTAATCGTCGTCTTTAAAGTACAAGCTAGTGCGCTTTCCTGGCGGCTGTTGGTCGATAAAGCAAAATGGACAGCGGTTATTACACTGAATTAAGCCATCAAATAGGGCAGTTTCAAATTCTAGCCCCAAGTCTTGGTCGTAATCTTTTTCTATTTCCAGGCTATGAGTTTTACCAGCAGCGTCTAAAACTTCTAATTCCAAGACTTCATCAGCACACAAAAACTGATAATCAATTAAGTCGCGGGGACGTGTACCATTGATTGCAACGATCGCATCCCCAGCTTCAAAACCAATCTCTGCGGCTATTGAGTCTGGAAGAACCTTGGTAATTCGGGCAGGATGAATGGTAGTCATGGTGCATAGGGCGTTGGGCAAAACAGTGCTGAGTGCTGAGTGCTGAGTGCTGAGTAAAGAATCTCACTTCTTTACTCAGAACTCAGCACTCATAACTGGGAACTATTGAGGGGTATTGGGCATTATAACGTCTCTCAGTTGAGTCTAATACAGACCGAACCCCCAGCGCTTTCCCTAATAGTGTTGGGGAGTAAAATTCAAAGCCTCTCTCCTTTTAGGAGAGAGGTTTGGAGTGAGGTTAGATTGTATTACATACAAACGAGCGCTCGCTATAGTCATTTGCTTTGGACAAAGGACAAATGACAAATGACTAATTACTATTATCCTTTCCAACCTGCTGCGATCGCTAGTAAGATCGCACTACCAAATGCTAATCTATACCATACGAAAATCAAAGTGTTTTTGGTTGCTAAGTATTTGATCAAGAATGCAATTGATAGGTAGGAAAAGATAAAGGTTGAAATAATTCCTATAATTAACAGTCCAACAATATTATCTGGCAACTGGTGGTCTTGAAACAACTTGAAGATTTTCAGGCTTTTATACAGCGTCGCAATGGTAAGAGTTGGAAACCCTAACAAAAATGAGAATTTCGCTGCCGTATCGCGTTCTAATCCCAAAAATAAGGCTGTCGTTAACGTCGAGCCAGAACGAGAAACACCCGGAATCAAAGCAAGTGTTTGTCCCAATCCAACCAAAATACCATCCCGAATCTGCAATGACTCAAAACCGCGCTTACGAGTGCCAATTTTTTCTGCTAGAGCTAGTAAAAGTGCCATAATAATTGACATGATGCCAATAATTAATGCACTCTCAGGTAAAATATCTTTTAAAAGGAAGCCAAAAATTAAAGCAGGCAGTGTTCCGACTGCAATACCAACAAGAATCTTCCATTCTTCGCGTTCCCAGTCTTTGGCTTTTAGTGCTTCGATTCCACCTTTGACAATACTATAAATCAGCGACCAAAAATACCCCACAATTGCTATAACACTGCCAAATTGAATTGCGTCAACAAAATCTTTAGAACCTAGTTCTTTCCAACCAAATAGCTTTGTCACAATCAGAAGGTGTGCGGTGCTACTGATTGGCAAAAACTCTGTAATACCTTGAACAATACCTAAAATAAAAGCTTGAATAAACTCCATATAGAATTAATACCTTTTTCGTGTTATAGAGATCGTGATGAACATTTTTTAGCTGATGATGTTGCTTTATATACTCTCTATTGCACCCAATCTTGTAGAAAACTCAATTTTACCGATCAAAAACATCATCGAAGACGCTGACTATGTTCTTACACCCACCTCAATAAGTCAACGCAATTTGAAAAATTCATTAAATTTTAATATTTAGCAGACTTATAGCACCTGACTTTCCACCTTTCTGTAGTCCCTCATTTACAAGGAACTACAAAGGAGTTCTGTACATAGTGGAACTCTAATGGATTCGTCTGGCGCAAAATGTTTTGTTTGGTTTGCACCAGCGCTAGTGGAAATTTCAGTATAATTACAATGCCCCAGGGGGGGATTTGAAAATGTGATATCTTAAATAAAATAAAGTTTAGTAACAAATATTAAAAACTTTGATTAATAATACACTGTCTTCCTACAGCGCTTCTACCCCTTCTATTGATACTGAGTTGGATTTAGCTGATACTGGGCTGAAGAGTATCAAGCAATTGGAATCTACACTCTCCCTTTCTCCCTCTTTACCCTTATCTACTTCTGTCCGACAAACTTGGTTAGTGTTTGCGGCGGCGGTGTTTTTAGTAACAGTCCCAGTATTTGTAGAAGCGCCAATAGTGCGATCGCTACCAACTCTGAGTTTAGCGCTGACAGGATTTTGGGTATGGCTAAGTTTTGCCTTAATGTCACGCCCTGCAACTTACGTCTGGGGGGATTTGCTCTTAGGGTTTAGCTGGAGTTGGTTAGCAGGAGCAATTTACTGGGGCTGGTTACGTTGGGAACCTTTATGGCATCTGCCTGTGGAATTTATCGGCTTACCGTTTGCTTGCTGGTGTCTGGCAAAGAATTGGGGCAAGGTAGGTAACTGGTTTTATTTAGGTTCTTTACTCGGTACAGTTTTAACAGATGTATATTTTTATATAGTAGATTTAATGCCCTATTGGCGGCAAATCATGAGAGTAGATGCAGATGTAGTACCACAAATTTTACAAAATGCTCTCATACAAGTACAAGCACCTTGGGGGCAAACTTGGGCGATACTTCTCGCCGTAGTGCTATTAACAGTAGGAATTTCAGCTTTAGGTCGAAATCAAAGACACTGGTATGCCTTTGGTGGCGCAGTTTTAAGCACAATTTTGGTAGATAGCCTATTTTTGTTAGCTGCGATCGCAGCGTGAAGAAGATAGGAGACACTATATGTTGCAATGAGCGTGTGGGCTTCTCTTACTGAAACTTTTCCCAGCCCAATCTACGGCACATCAAAAATGATGCTGTAGATGATTAATTAGTTAAGAAATATTACATAAAATCGATCGGCATCAAGTCTTTTTTGGCAAGGTTTTCGATCTTAGACATCGTGCAGTTTTGTGTCTGCTTTAGAGGTAGAATCAGCCACCCCAAAAAGATTTCGTCAAGCAGAGCATGCTGCTGGAATCGTCGATGTAAGGCTATTGCAGCCATGCAGGCACTCTTTCCACCATGAAAATTTGTGGCAAAAGTATAGTCAAACCCAGTAACGGTAAATATTGTGGATATTAATACGCTGTATATTAGTTTCTGATGACTGCTGTGTTGACTAAGCTATCAGCTTTTGTCCTTTGTCCTTTGTCCTTCGTGCTTGGCGCTCTCACGTAGAGGCATTAACGGCTTCCCGCAGGGTATGACTAATGACTAATACTTCGACTGCGCTCAGTACAAGTGACTAATGACTAATAACTGTTGTTAGCTTAAAACTTTTATTTCTGTTTGATGGAAAGAGGTAGAAAAATCGTGAAAGGATTGGCGCGTTTATTAACAGTGTTTAGCTTGTTACTTAGTTGCTGGGGATGGTTGGGAACAACTCAGATAGCCCAAGCTGCTAGTTTCAACAGTTTTGCTTTTCCCCAAGTCCCAGTTCTGGCAATTGAGCGGCAAAATAGCGCAGACAGGAAGCTAGCAACGGAATTTGGTAAAAAAATTGATTTGAATAATACCAACGTCCGAGCTTTTCAACAATATCCAGGCCTTTATCCCACCCTTGCGAAGCTCATCATCAAAAATGCTCCCTACGAAAGCGTAGATGATGTATTGAATATTGGAGGATTGAGCGATCGCCAAAAACAAACCCTGCAAGCTAACTTCGATCACTTCACCGTGACAGAACCAGAATCTGCCTTCATCGAGGGAGACGATCGGTTTAACAACGGTATCTACAGATAACTAAATTGCAGTTAATGTAGCAAATAGCAGCCCACTCCTGATTCTAGGGAGTGGCAGATGATATGAGTTATGAGTTATGAGTTAGGAGTTATGAGTTATGAGTTAAAAATTCAAAACTCCTCACTTCTAACTCCTCACTCCTCACTTCTAACTCCTAACTTCTCCATATACCTTGTCTCAGATAGATATTCCCAGCCAATTTGATGTTTTAGTAGTCGGCGCTGGTGCCGCTGGACTATACACAGCTCTGTGTCTGCCAGAATCCTTGCGAGTCGGTTTGATTACCAAAGAAACCGTTGCATTATCCGCCAGCGATTGGGCACAAGGTGGTATTGCCGCAGCGATCGCCCCAGAAGATTCTCCCACGCTGCACATTGAAGATACGATCCAGGCGGGTGCAGGTTTATGCGATCGCACCGCTGTCGAATTTCTCGCCCAACACGCCCCTAGCTGTATTCAATCCCTAGTTAACTTGGGAGTAGCTTTTGACCGTCATGGTCAAGCCTTAGCTTTAACTTTGGAAGCCGCCCATTCTCGCCGCCGTGTTCTCCATGCTGCGGATACTACAGGGAGGGAAGTTACTACCACCCTCACCGCCCAAGTATTACGTCGCCAAAATATTCAAGTTATTCAGCAAGCTTTGGCTTTAAATTTGTGGATTGAACCTGAAACTGGTTGCTGTCAGGGAATTAGCCTGTTTTATCAAGGAAAAATCACCTGGCTAAGAGCTGGTGCTGTGGTATTGGCAACTGGCGGTGGCGGTCAGGTATTTGCCCAAACCACTAATCCAGGTGTGAGTACAGGTGATGGAGTAGCGATCGCAGCTAGGGCTGGAGCTATTCTCCGTGATTTAGAATTTGTCCAATTTCACCCCACTGCTCTCACTAAACCTGGTGCCGATCGTTTCTTGATCAGCGAAGCTGTACGCGGCGAGGGGGCACATCTCATCGATAATGAAGGGCGACGTTTTGCCTTTGACTACCACCCTGCGGGTGAACTTGCACCTAGAGATGTGGTCAGTAGAGCAATTTTCAGCCATTTACAACGTACCGCCCTTGATTTGGCTACTGCTCATGTCTGGTTGGATATGCGCCCCATTCCCGCCGACAAGATTCGTCACCGCTTTCCCAATATCATCAAAGTTTGTCAGCATTGGGGCGTTGATGTCTTCCACGAACCAATTCCTGTAGCGCCAGCCGCCCATTATTGGATGGGTGGAATTGTTGCGGATCTAATGAATCGCACGAATATCCCCGGTTTATACGCAGTGGGTGAAACCGCTAGTACTGGAGTGCATGGGGCCAATCGCCTTGCCAGTAATTCCCTGTTGGAATGTATTGTGTTTGGGGCCCAGATGGCTAATATTAAGTTAGAAAATATTGGGCTGACCTCAGAAACACCAGTGTTACCATTACGGAAATTTAGTCCTGATGCTAGTGAGTGGCACATCCAACAAGCACAGCTAGAAACACTCAGGGAGAAATTACCGCGTCTAGTGTGGGAAAGTGCTGGTATTTGCCGGGAGCAATCAAGGCTGGAAAGTGCGATCGCTACTATTGAATCTTGGCAACAAGATTTCGCTGCCTTGCCTTTAACTCAATTTTTGCTTGCTTTACGTCCAGTAGAACCCGCTAGTTTTGACCTACCAGATGTTGAACGGCAATTGGGACTTTGGGCAGAAACCCGCAATTTATTAGATGTAGCTGATTTAATTCTCAAAAGTGCTGCTTTTAGAACCGAAAGCCGAGGCGGACACTTCCGTTTAGATTATCCTCAACCAGACTCAAATTGGCAAGTTCACACACTTATACAAACAAATCATTGGTGGAAATCTCCACTCTTGTCTTAAATCAACTACCTTAAAGAGCCTGACGGTTTTCGCAACCCTAACCACAACATCTTGCAATGAGCCGCCAAGTAAAAAATGTGGTGTCCAAGACGGTAGCTATCTCATCGTGCTGCTCTACCACAATCTAAAATCTAAAATTGCCATCAGCGTGTGCCGCTACCATTATGACTGTCGGGACCACCATAATTTGGTGGAATGTATATGTCTTTTAAATTTTGAGAATTGACCTCGTGGGCGATTAAGGTGTTACTACTAGGACCAAAAGAATTAGCACTTGCAGTACTGAATATACCTGTGCAAGCGGCAATTTTTGGGAGCAGTATGTAAGCTCCTATGAGGAATATCATAAACTTTGTGATTCGAAAGTTAGTCTTCATATTTTTAAGCAAATTTACTAATCTTTTTTTTCAAAAGTATTTTTATTTACTACCGTATATTTACTGGATTTTTTAAAAAACTATTTGAACTTTATGAAATTCTTGCTGGTAGTGTACAAATCATTATGGTATTTGCTTGTCTATTAACCCTCATTTGCCGATATTAAATAGTCTTTATACTTAAGTGGTATTCTTAATAAACGCTTTTTACATCAGTCTCAGGTTAGATATGTCAATGATTTACTGTGAGCATTTTGCTCAATTCACTCTTTATTAATAATATCTTAATACTTCTAAGTATAAACACTATGTTTGCTAAATCAGTAGTTCACAAAAATGTAAGATAATACTTATTTAAGTGTATAGTTTAGACTTGATCGAGTAAAGGTCTGTAAAGATACAACAACATATTTATCGTGTTATAAGGATTTTTAAAACTATCAAACAGCGTAATAAGCGACTAAGTACAAGTATAATTTTTAATGTAGTTTAAAGTACATTAAAAATTATTTTTCTAATTATTTCTGATCGCTAATTGCTTGATGACATCAGTTATGAAGTTTAGTCTTTAAGCCAAAAATGCTTGCTGGGTATATATCTTGGCTAAAAATTTACCTTGCAGTATATAAGCAATATTTTTCAAAATAGTGCCTTAGACATGTCTCTGGTCTAAATTCCTAATTTGAAGGTAAAAATTGTAACTTTAGTGAAAAAAACTGGAGACTTGATTCTTAACTAATTAAGCAAACTCGTAGCGATTTTTACCCAGGCGCTTGGCACGGTACATTGCTGTATCAGCTTGTTTCATCAAAGTTTCACTGTCTTGACTGTTATATGGGTAAACACTAATGCCAATACTCGCAGAGACTCGGATTGTATAGCCGTCCAAAACAATTGGCTTGCTAATACTGCTTAAAATTTTTTCAGCGACTTTAGCAGCTATTTGGACATTAGGTATTGCGCGTAAAATCACAGTAAATTCATCGCCACCCAAACGAGAAACTGTATCACTAGCGCGTAGAGAGTTGCTGAGTCTTCCAGCAATAGTCATTAGCAAGCGATCGCCCGTCTCGTGTCCCAAAGTATCATTGACTTGCTTAAAGCCATCTAAATCGATAAACAGTAGTCCCAGCAACAAATTGTTATGTTGTGCCCAATGTAAGGACTCGTAAAGTTGTTCGGCAAAAAATTTGCGATTGGATAAACCGGTGAGGGGGTCGTGATACGCTAAATAACGTAAGTGGTCTTCTTTGAGTTTTAATTCATTGTTAGAGCGGGATAGTTCATTAGCAGTACGCTTAAGCTGTTCTTCCATCAGCTTGCGCTGAGTAATATCTCGGATGACACCAACTAAAAAGAAATTGCCAGCTGAGTCTTTGTGGAGCGATCGCTTAGTGGCAATTTGATGAGTCTGTCCATCAGCATTTGTAAATTCTTCTTCATGTTCTTGGGGTTGCTGAGTCCGAAAAACAAGATCGTCCTGTTGTCGAAATACATCAGCTTCATGTTTTGGGAAAAAGTCATAGTCTGACTTTTCAATTAATAACTTATTTGGATAACCGATAAACCGACAATACGCCTCATTTAAAACAATCCACTGGTGTTGTTCATTTTTCACAAAAATTGGATCGGGGATCGTGTTGATAACGTGATGCAAAAATTCTTTGGAACGTTTCCACTCTTCTTGCATATGAGCAATATGACTAGTCATCCAAATAGCTGAAGTGCCAAAGCAAACCACTGAGGGAATGAGTGGTATCCACCAACCGTACAAGAAAGCAAGGTATGCACTCACGGTCAATACAAAGCAAGAAACTAGTATACAGAAGAGACTCCTAGTTGCGTGTCGTATCCGCCATATCGTCACAGATCCCAGATAAGACCAAACAAAAGCCCACAAGTATTCCACCAAGTCAGGCCAAACTTTGAGTAATGGTCTTCCATCAACAGCAGCAGAAATTAACTCACTAATAAAATAAGCCTGCAATTGAATACCAGGTATAGGCTTTGCCGTACTCATAACACTGCTGGAGTAGGGAATAAATACAAAATCTGGAAGACTCGGTGCAGTGGAGCCGATAAGTATAATCCGATCTTTGATTAAATTTGCTTTGACTTTATCTGCCAGTACATCTCTCATCGAGACCTGGCGAAAACTACAAAATTCTCTAGAGAAACTTTGACATTTGGGTTTGGGAAAATTGCTCAAAATTTGGTAGCCTCTATCATCAGCTCCCACATAAGCACCATCATTAGCCTCAAAACGAGTAAAGGCTGCCTTACCCAATTGCAAATACTCAGGGTTGCTTTTGGCTTTGGTAGGAGCAATTCCTTTTGATTTTAAATACAATAAAGCCAACTTCAGGGCAAAACTTTCGTGTACTTCACTTTTAACGTGCCAATACAACAAACTGCGACGCACTTTACCATCAAGATCGTACAGCACGTTATTAAAGCCCACTTGATCCCGATCTAGTCCCAGTGGAGGCGAAACACTAAAGTTTTTGTTTTTGTCATTTGCTAGTAATTCAATACCAATTAAGTTGGTTGTTGACTTATAAGCATTACGTAGTTCTTGATTACCAGGCTCTACTGGTAAATTTCTGTAGATATCTAAGCCAATTGCACGGGGTTTGTGGACATTTAATTTTTGCAACAACTGGGCAATCTTCGCATCTGGAATTGGCCACGAACGTACTTCGTTTAAATAAGCCTCATCAATCACTACGATCGTAATCCGGTCTTCTGGCGGTTCATTTGGACGTAAACGAAAAAATTGATCCAAAGCCGCCAACTCCAAAGATTGCAATAATCCAATGGAGTGCAAAAGCAGGACGCAGACTGCAACGCTGGCCGCAGTAATCAATTCTCTGTGTCCTCGACTAAGCGATTGTTTCAGTCCAAAGGTTAACTTCACAAAACGCTTGCCTAGCTGCTGATTCATTCCCATTACCTAGTAGGCAGAAATATTCTCTATTACCTATAGCTATTAACTATCGGACTAACATAGCTCAAGTAGGAGCTAAATAGAGTTTCTAAAAATTTTTTCAACTCAGCAAGGTTCTTTAAGACACTGTGGTATTTGTGATGTATTACCATATATCGAGGTCAATTATCTGACTAAAAGGCAATTGGTACCCTTGTAGCTATCAGCACAGATTAATAAATATTGTTGAAAGTGAGTTCAGTAAATTTAACTCTCAAAGCATTCTTTATTAGAGCCTACTCAATTAAACTCACATTTGCGATCAATTAAGTATTTTACGGAAAATGACGTTAACTTTCAACAGCCACACCTCTCGGTTTGAGCCTGACATGATTACATCCCAAAGTGGCTCTCAAGTCTTATAAAAATAAATTAAAATATACATTTTTACAAGTAAATGTACTTAGCCAATTTTCTTGAGCTTAAGTATTTGTAGATAAAAGCCGCAGGAAAATCAGTAATTGGGTATTGAATAAGACCTATTATCTGTTAGCAAAAACAAAAAAGCCAACTGGAAACAGATTTTACTGTGTTCATCCAGTTGACTATGGGGTGTGAACTACTGAAGGTCAATTTACTTGAAATACTTGAAGTTCCTAGGCCCTGTGTAACCAGAAACTTTCGCTAATTCCTCTAAGTTTTGGACTCCGCTATAGCTTTTACCATTAACGATCCAAGTGGGGAAACCTTCAATTTTTGCAGCTTTACAGAGTTCTGGTTGAGCTTTGAGTCCATCGGGGGCGCACTCTACCTTAATACCATTATTGATTATTTCCTCAGCTTCTTTACCAAAAAGCAGCTTTTGTTCATGACAGTGAGGACACCAATAAGCACTGTATTCCTTTGCACCTACCTTTGCCAGATGGCTTGCTAAGGCTATTTCTGCCTCACCAGAAGTAGTGGTAACTTCCCAACCGAACGCTGGGTTGGGGTTTTCCTGGGGAGTAAAGGTAATTTTAGTGGGTTGTCCAGGAGTTCCAGGTGTCACATCTGATTGATTCACGCCAGCATAGACGCCTAAAGTACCAATCAGCGTTACCATCCCAACAATCAGGGCGGTAAACAAGATTTGTCCAATATCCTCCCAAGTCCGACCGATAATCGTTAGTATCAAAAGACTCACAGAGAACAAAGCTGAACCGATACAGTAAAGACAAATAGCTTTGATTTGAGATGTCAACACATACATTAAGTAGCCGCTAAAGACAGACATAGCGATCGCACCTACCAGCAGCAACCACCACGTCCAATTTTCCAATTGTTTGCGGTTATTGTTTTCCTTGGAGTTGAATACCAAGGGAGCTAAAGCCAATATCACCATACTGGTGTATGCCAAAAACCCAAACAAAGCTAATGGCTGTCCAAAAACCGTTGCCCAAGGACTGGAAAGCACATCATTACAGCCCTTAGCACCAGCCTGTGCGACACAAGCGGCACTGCCTCCGGTTAACTTTTCTATAGTGAGATAACCTGTTATCAGGACACCACATCCAGCGATCGCGGCAATCAATGGACGTGACCATTTATGAATCCAAGGAGTAGAACGACGGCGAATCATAAATATTGGGGAATGGGGATTAGTAATAGTTAGGAGTTTAAGAGTGAGGAGTGAGGAGTGAGGAGTTAAGAATAAGGAGTTAGGAACAATTAATTTAAAACTCATAACTCATAACTCATAACTCCTAACTCCTAACTCCTAACTCTCTTTCCCTACTTTCTAAGAATGTAACTTCACTTGTTCTGCTGATTTGCTTTCACCTTTGGAGTTCCAATTGCGACGGGCGGCTTCCACAAATTGACTAACGCGAATTGGGTCAATTGGTTGTTCTATGCGTCCATGACGTTTTAGGGAACTGGAAACTATTACACCATCCGCTGCTTGCATCAATGTATCAATATTTTCCCAATTAGCCCCACTCCCGATGAACACTGGTGTGCCATTTGCTGCGCCACAAGCTAGTTCCAAATCTTCTAAGTTAGGAGGACTACCTGTCGCCCAACCAGATAAAATAACTCCGTCTGCTAAACCCCTTTCAATGGTGTCTTTCACGGCGACTGTGAGATTTGGAGAACTCAAAGGACGGGCGTGTTTCACCAACACATCGGCCAGGATTTTAACATCACAGCCCAATTCCCGTCGATAGCGGAGTAGTTGATGGGCTTCTCCCTCAATTAATCCTTGGTCAGTTGCCATCACGCCTGTGAGGACGTTAACGCGGATAAATTGTGCCTGCACACAGCTAGCGATCGCTATTGCACTTTTGGCATCGTTTCGCAAAACATTTAAGCCTATAGGCAAAGTTACCAAATTTTGTATCCGCTGCACCACAATGGTCATGGCACTCACAACCACCGGATCGACTTGGTTTTTGGTAAACGGCGCGTCGAAAAAATTCTCGACAATCAGACCGTCAACCCCTCCACTTGCTAAGGCTGCGGCTTCTTGTTCGGCACGATCAATCACCGCTTTTAGGCTACCTCCCCAACGGGGTGAGGTAGGCAGTGGTAGCAGGTGAACCACGCCAATAATTGGTGAGCGAGTTTTAAATATCTGATATAAGTCCACGTCTTTAATCCGCCTCGCGGAGTCCAGAGTCCAGAATTTTTTGACTATTGAACGCCAGTTCAACACCACTCCCCTGAAGGTCGGG
The DNA here is from genome assembly GCF_034530915.1 of Nostoc sp. DedQUE09. Taxonomy (NCBI): domain Bacteria; kingdom Bacillati; phylum Cyanobacteriota; class Cyanophyceae; order Nostocales; family Nostocaceae; genus Nostoc; species Nostoc sp. DedQUE09. The sequence goes on along the minus strand of NZ_JAVRCE010000025.1, from coordinate 45,235 downwards.
AACCTCTATATAAGGGTGGCTCTTCAACGGGGAAAATCCCGCACGTGACTGGCCCCTCTTGACCCTTGACTCTTGACTTTTCATTAACTAGTCAAATGTGTTTTATGATAGTCGGTTTATTGCCTCTTTCCTCAGATGGAAATTGGCGTCAAACCTCCCATAAGATATGTTAAGATAAAACCTGGCTACAAGAGGAGTTTGCCACTCACTAGACGCAAGGCAGCTTTCCGTGGTTTAGGCGTCTTGTCCGCGCACTGTCGTAGGACTTGCCAATCGCCAGGGTAGCATTACTGCTTTATAGGCGTAGTCGCTTTCGTCGATTTCCCTGAGGGTAGCGACTTCTCACAACAAGCCCTTTGGGCGGCTTCCCGATGGGTAGGTTAACAACGCACACGCTATGGTAATGTAAAATACCAATAGGCTAATTGTTAAAAAAGATTACAAGTGTCAAATGTACCCAAAGACACTTCAATTTACCCTGGGGAACAGATTGATAAAAATATCATAACATGACCTCTATTTTTATTATTGATAGGGTCATCATTCTACGGGCAGTTGCTGACAGTGAGAATCTGCCATCGTACTGTTATTAGAAGGATAGCGATCAGAAAAAAGCGAAATTAGCGCCAGAATGTTGACTACAAGAAAAAAAATGAAGATATTTTCAAAATATGGGTGACAAGCCAACAATTGCCATTTCTCACCTGGGCTGCGAGAAAAATCGAATTGATACAGAACACATGTTGGGAATGCTCGTAGAAGCAGGCTACGGTGTAGATACAAATGAAGAATTAGCAGATTACGTTATTGTTAATACTTGTAGTTTTATTGAAGCGGCCCGGCAAGAATCTGTCAGAACTTTGGTAGAACTGGCAGAGGCAAACAAAAAGATCGTAATTACTGGCTGTATGGCGCAACACTTCCAAGAACAACTTTTGGAGGAGTTGCCTGAAGCAGTAGCCGTTGTGGGTACAGGCGATTATCACAAAATTGTAAATGTAATTGAGCGTGTTGAACTTGGCGAGCGGGTCAAACAGGTTAGTATTGAGCCAACCTACATCGCCGACGAAACTACACCTCGCTATCGCACGACAACGGAGGGCGTTGCTTACCTCCGGGTTGCGGAAGGATGTGATTATCGTTGTGCATTTTGTATAATTCCTCATCTTCGAGGAAACCAGCGATCGCGTACTATTGAATCTATAGTCGCCGAAGCCGAGCAGTTAGTTAGACAAGGGGTAAAGGAAATTATTCTAATTTCCCAAATCACCACTAACTACGGTTTGGATATTTACGGTAAGCCAAAATTAGCCGAATTACTTCGCGCTTTGGGGAAAGTAGATATACCGTGGATTAGAATGCACTACGCTTATCCCACGGGACTGACCCCAGATGTGATAGCGGCCATCCAAGAAACACCCAACGTCCTGCCTTATCTGGATTTGCCCTTGCAGCATTCTCATCCAGAGATTCTCCGCGCCATGAACCGCCCTTGGCAAGGGCGCGTAAATGATGGGATTATAGATCGCATCAAAACGGCGCTACCAACAGCCGTATTGCGGACAACATTTATTGTTGGTTTCCCAGGAGAAACTGAAGAGCATTTTGAGCATCTACTAGAGTTTGTTCAACGGCATGAATTTGATCATGTTGGTGTCTTCACCTTTTCCTCTGAGGAAGGAACTCCAGCTTATGAGTTGCCAAATCAGTTGCCCCAATCAGTGATGGACGATCGCCGATACCAACTGATGGAACTCCAGCAACCGATTTCCCAAAAGAAAAATCAGCAGGAAGTAGGCAAAATCGTCGATGTCCTGATTGAGCAAGAAAATCCTGAAAGTGGTGAATTAATAGGTCGTTCAGGTAGATTTTCCCCAGAGGTTGATGGTCTGGTGTATGTCAAAGGCCAGGCAAAGTTAGGAACCATCGTGCCAATAGCGATTCACCACGCTGATACATACGACCTCTATGGTCAAGTAGTCAATAACTAAATTGTCCTTTGTCTTTTGTCCTTTGTCTTTTGTTAAATGACCCTTACAGATTTACCCTTATCCCAATATCAACGCTGCATTAATGGCAGTTTTCATGAGGGTTTACCTGAAGTTCGGGGACTCACTCGTGGGCATACCTTCTCCAAGAGTTGAGGCTTTGCTATCGCCCTTGGCTGACTAAGTAGCCAATAACTAATGACTAATGACTAATGACTAAATGACTAATAACTAATGACTAAATGACTAATCCAAAAATCCTTACATAAAATTTAGGACGAATTAATGACTCTTTCATTCCAAGAATTAGGCATTTCCCAAGAACGTGTCGAACAACTAGAAAAAATCGGTTTTACCGAACCCACTAACATTCAAGTGCAAGCAATTCCTCAATTGCTGGCTGGTCGTGATGTGGTAGGTCAATCTCAAACTGGAACAGGCAAAACGGCAGCATTTTCTCTGCCAATTTTAGAACGGCTAGATATTAATCAAAAAGCCGTGCAAGCCATAGTTTTAACACCAACTCGTGAATTAGCAATGCAAGTTCACGATGCGATCGCGCAATTCATTGGCAATGAAGGATTGCGGGTGTTAGCAATCTACGGTGGTCAATCAATTGACCGCCAAATGTTACAACTCAAACGTGGCGTTCACATGGTCGTGGGTACTCCCGGACGGGTGATCGATTTGCTCGATCGCGGCTGTTTAAAGCTGGATCAAGTGAAGTGGTTTGTGTTGGATGAAGCTGATGAAATGTTGAGCATGGGCTTTATTGATGATGTAATCAAAATCCTCTCGCAAGCGCCCGTAGAACGCCAAACAGCTTTATTTTCGGCAACAATGCCACCATCGATTCGGATGTTGGTGAATAAGTTCTTGCGATCGCCTGCAACTGTCACCGTTGAGCAGCCAAAAGCCGCTCCCAACAAAATTAATCAGGTAGCTTACTTGATCCCCCGCCATTGGACAAAAGCCAAAGCATTACAGCCGATTTTGGAAATGGAAGATCCAGAAACAGCTTTAATCTTTGTTCGCACCAGACGCACCGCCGCAGAACTCACCAGTCAGTTACAAGGCGCTGGTCACAGTGTAGATGAATACCACGGTGACTTGTCACAACAAGCGCGGGAACGGTTATTAGTCAGATTCCGTAATCGTCAAGTTCGCTGGGTTGTAGCAACTGATATCGCAGCACGAGGCTTAGATGTCGATCAACTTTCCCACGTAATCAACTTTGACTTACCTGATAGTGTAGAAACCTACGTCCACCGTATTGGTCGTACTGGTCGTGCTGGTAAAGAAGGAACAGCAATCTCTTTAGTACAACCATTTGAGCGGCGCAAACAGCAAACATTTGAACGTCATAATCGCCAAAGTTGGCAATTGCTGTCGATTCCAACACGCGCACAAATTGAAGCGCGGCACATCCTGAAATTGCAAGAACAGGTGCGGGAAGCTTTGACAGGTGAGCGTTTGGCTTCATTCTTGCCAATTGTCAGCGAACTAATTGAAGAATACGATGCTCAAGCGATCGCCGCAGCAGCATTGCAAATTGCTTACGATCAAACTCGTCCCGCTTGGTTGAGTTCAGACGTAGAAATTCCCCAAGAGGAATCCTCCGCTCCCAAACCAAGACTCGGTAAGCGTCGTGAATCTTCCAGCGATCGCCCTCGTACTGCGTGGAAATCAGATAGCAGTAATGGTGAAGAAAGACATTCTTCTCCCAAGCCAAAACTGCGGACAAGTGGACAGGATTCTTCTACATCCCCTAGCAAAAAGATAGGTTCACCTACAGCTAGGGAATCAGCTTCTTAGTCAACAGTTAGAAGTTAATCAATTTTGGATTTTAGACTTGTCGTGAGCGTTCAGTCGAACGATTTTTAGATTTTTCTGCAATCCAAAATCCAAATATAAAATTGGAGAGTTGAGAGTTAAGAGTCAAGATTTTGGCTTTGGCTCTTGACTTTTTGGCTTTTGAGTAATTTCTTCTACCTCTTTTATGAAGATAAATTTAAAGATGCATTCTTCGTGGTCTTATGTTCACTATTCCAGACTTAGAGCAGCTACAAGCAGAGCATCCAGAATGGCAGATGGAGCTGGTAGATGGAAATATAGTTGTTATGGGCCCATCAGATTATGAGTCAGAAGAAATAGGCGCTGAGTTAGTTAGATTACTCGGTAACTGGGTACGCCCACAGAGGCTAGGACGGGTAACTGGTTCCAGCGCGGGTTTCATTTTGCCTACATTAAACACTGAAAACGGGAAAGAAGCTGATAACGAAAAACGAAATCTCCGCGCTCCCGATGTGTCTTTTGTTCGTGCTGATAGATTGAAAACAAGCAAGCGCGACTTTGTAGAACTTGTACCTGACTTGATGGTAGAAATAAAATCTAAGTCAGACCGGATCAAACCACTGGTAGAAAAGATTCAGCTCTTCTTACAACTCGGATGTACAGTTGGTATCCTGATCGATCCTGACAAATTGACGCTCACAGTTTATCGACTCAACCAAGAACCAATAGTTTTGCACGACAACGACAAACTGACACTACCAGACTTACTACCAGGTTGGGAGCTAGTAGTGTCAGAGATTTGGCCTCCTGTGTTTGAGTAGTTCAAAAATACTACAGCCAAGGACGACTAACTTGTTCTAACTCTCCAATTTCATCGGCGCTCAATTCCCAGCCTAGAGCGCCAGCATTTTGCCGCACCTGTTCGGCTGTCTTCACCCCAGCAATGGGAATGACGTTCCCCTGAGCAATTAACCAGTTGAGAGCAACTTGAGCAGGGGTGCGATCGTATTTTTCCCCAAAGTTGCGTAGCAAAGATATAACTGGGGCAATTTTTTGTAGACCTTCTTTCTTAAATCGCGGGTCTATCTTTCTCGCACCAGTTGGGGTTTCAGCACTATCAATACTGTACTTACCTGTGAGTAATCCCTGAGCTAAAGGACTATAAGCCAAGATAGTCACACCTAACTCACGGGCAGTTGCTAGAATACCCTTACTTTCAATTTGGCGAGTGAGTAAAGAATAGCGTACTTGGTTCACAGCCAAAGGCACTCCACGCGCCGCCAATATTTGATGCGCGTCTCGCATTTGCTCTGCTGAGTAATTACTTACACCAACTGCCGCAATTCGGCCCCGCTTCACTTCATCCGCTAGGGCATTCATCAAAGTTTCTTGACTTAAAAAGAAGGCAAAAGGCCAATGCACTTGGTACAGTGCAATTCGCTCTAATTGTAAGCGTTTGAGGCTTGCTGTTAAAGCATCAGAGACGGATTGGGCTGTAAATCGCCACGGTAAGGGGCCAAATTTTGTGGCAATTTGTACAGGTTGTTGTGTCTGTTGGAGAAATTGCCCCAAAAATTTCTCTGATAGTCCCATTCCGTAGACTTCGGCAGTATCAAAGAAAGTAACACCAGCTTCTAAGGCTGCTGTAAAGGCTTCTTGTAACTGTTCTGGGCCGTAGGCGTTGCCATAATTCCAAAATAGTTTATCACCCCAAGCCCAAGTGCCTATGCACAAAGGTGTAACAACTGGGCCATTTTGCCCCAATGTGATATTTTCCACGGTTGCAAAATTTAATTTATTTACATTTCTTTACTTTTATAGTCTATCGTTATAGACAAAGTACGGTGCGATCGTTACCCCTTGGCTGCAAATATTGTTGTGCGTAGGCGTAGCCCGTTGTAGACATCACGGCTTGCATAAAGATTTACAAATTACACCTGAGAATATATCTATTCTCAGAATAAAGGGAGGCTAATAACCTCCCTTTTATGATACTTAAGTGTATTTAATTTTATTTATGAACTAGATGATTTCTCCTGCTTGGCTTTTTTGATTAATTCCATGTAGACATTAATCTCGCTAATTTCTAAATCATGCTCAACTCTGGTTACTTTCCATCTCTCCTTTTTTAGGTAAACTTCCTCTCCTACTCTGGGAGTAAACTGGAGATCGTAGAACTTTTTGAGAAAATCTTTTTGATTTTCTTCCCATAATATTACTTTGACTACTTCTTTGCTCATTGCTTATGCCTGTTTTTTTACTAGATGAAGCTAAGTATTTTGAGGACATACATAAGGCAAGTTTATCTTAATAATTCAATGCAATAGCGTAGTTAAAACCACAATTTTATATTGATGTTTTTATGTGGCTTGATTGTGCGATAGAATCTCAAAAAAGCCAAGCTGGAAGATAAATTGATAGAGGTAATTTACAATGCCGAAGAAGAAATCAGCGATTCTTGAAGCTGTTCATAAAACGGCTACGGGCCTGCACAAGGCTGGACTGATGGATTCAGATTACATTACGTGAATTCGACCGTCTGTGCTTGTCTCCGATTGAACCGCTAGAACCTAAGCAAATTAAGGAAATACGTGAATAATCTCATGTTAAGACAGTATTTGCTGCTTTGAAGCGATCACTGTTTTACAAAACCAAGCATTGCTCTCTAACATTGCTGGAGTGCGATCGCTCTTTTTTAGCTAGTTCTTGCTCAATGTTGTGATAAGTCTTTGTTCAAGCTTTTTGACTTTTGTAGTGTATTGTCACAGGCAAGATTGCGAATAGGGCATTGGTGATTGTTAACAAGCTGTATCGATTGATAGTCACGCTCCTATTTCAAGATAGGCTTTGATAATATCGCTCAAAAGGTTGATAAGTATCTAGGAATTCAAATGTAGTAGCTGATGTAGTCATTGAACGAGATATCGCTACCCTCTGATAGTCTATCAATTCCTTTATTTCCGGTATTGTAATTAATTCTTTGAATTCAGATTCAATAACAATTAAAAAATTTATTTCTTTTCTCGAATCATTTTTTATTTCCTCGTGCGTTATACAAAAGGGGTAAGTCACTTCTTTTTCTAAATCAAAATAACAAAACTCCCATTTATTTGGTAACTTGTGAATATTTTCTACATTTACAAGCAATTCTTGTCCTGCTTTAAAGTTTTTCCCTTGGTTAAGAGGAATACACTCTTTATAATGTTTTCGTTTAACATCATCAGAAAGTTTAATTTTCATTTGTTTACTAGTATATTAAATAAATCTTTACAGCTACCGAAAATTATCTTTACTCTGGGATAAATTCAAAGTAACATCAGTTTTCTGACCTAGCACGGCGCTCAATAGCGCCTAATTGCGCCCTCAGCATAAATATACTGCCCCAAGGCATTAGCTTGCCTAGAGGGTGCTGCTAAATGGGCATAAATCTTTGCTTCTTTAAGCAGACGTTGAATATCATCCCAGAAGAATTCACCGCCACCACCAGTAATAATTACATCAGTTACACGCTCTGGCAACCAGGCTAGCACACGGCTACAGATTTCACGATAAAACATCTCTATAAGGTTGGGAAGAAAATCGTCTAAGTTAGTAGGTTTGGTTGCGCTTTTAGGACGGTAGTAGCGTTCACCTCTGGGTTTGTTAACAGCAGAAATCAGTGCCAACGATTGATTATCAGCACCGTCTATTTCCGCAGCCACCAATTCATAAAACTTATTCATACCAAAGTCTTCACTTTTAGAAAGATATTTAATAAATCGGAAATTATCTACCATCAAAAGATCGACGGTTTGATGTCCAATATCGACGATCGCCACCGATATTTTTGTAAAATCGGGACTGCCAGGACTTTTCTTAGGTTGAGCTTCAGACCACAACAGGCTGCCATAGCCCTCTGGCATTACCCATACCTTACTGACGTTCAGCGACACAGATTCGCCTCGGAAGTTCAACACATGAGGGCCGCCTACTTGACTAATCAAGTATGCTTTTTCGTTTTCAAATTGCTCTAAGGAAAGAAAAGGCAGACCCAGTACAACTGAGATATCGTCTCTGAGTTTGAAGTAGCCAGCACTTGCTAACACTTTTACCAGTGCAGCCTCTACCTTAGATTGTCCGATTCCTAGATTCGCTCCAAAATCTGCTGCCAGTTGACCAAGAGCATATCCATTTCCTTGATACTCCAGCCACAAATTTATTAAAGGATCAATAGCACGAACTTCAAGAACGCCTCCACGTAACTGTTCTATTGATATCTGCTTCACATTAGCAGGTACGAACACCACATTGCCCGGTTCGCGGCTTACACAAGTTTTTGTGGAAGTTCTGCCTAAATCAACACTGAGAATGGTTTTACCGCCAGCATCGTTGGATTTTATAGTGTTGATTTTTCTAGTTGCTGCTGTTGCTGTTAAAAGACTTGCATAGTAATCATTAGGAACAATAATTAGCTCCTCTTTTAATTGGTAGAGAACTTGGTTAGTTTGTTCCACTGCTGCTTGAAATCTGTTTAAAGCATCTGTTGTAGGTTCTCTATCAATCTCCCACATTAAGGAAATGAGATTTTGTTGCAGTCGTACTGCTAAACGCAAACAGTCTTTTTCTACTTCATCTAATACGTGTTGACGAGTTAAATCATTAATCTGCCTTTTGCTTTCATCAGCAAATTCATAATATTTCTTCTCTAAATTTGCGTATTTGTCCGTTAATTCATTTGCAACTTCTCTGTGATGCTTGGCTGCTTGTCTATCCTTTTCGCCAGCAGCATGAGCAGTAAAAGCACCTGCAACAGCACCAACTGCCGCTCCTAAAGCACCGAACACAAGAGGAATTATAAAAATCATATAATTTTTAACTAATTCTCTAGGAATTAGGAGGAAGGCAAAGAAGTTGAGAATCAGGCAGTAACTTACTATCTGCTGATGTTAGTCCTAAAGACTGGGCAATAGCGACCGATTCACGTAACCGTTGCATAGCCCCTTTTATTCCTGGTGCAATTGGGCGATTTGTAATTTCTTGATTAATTGCTTCTGCTTCAGCCAAAAACTCTAGATTTTTCTGGTGTTCATAAATCAGTTCGTTTTCAATTGCTTCTAATCTTTCTAATTCTTGTTGAGTTAAAGATTCATAATAGATTTTCACCGTTTGTTTATGATCGTCGAGAATTTTGAAAAACTCGTAAACCATACCCGCAGTTCCAACAACAGCTAAAACTGGTGCTGCTGCGGTTAAAGCGATCGCAATTGGTGGACAAGCTGCTGCTACTGTTGTGGTTACAAACGCTGTCACGCCCCCAACTGTGCCGCCTTTTACGGTATCTTTCAATGTTTCTATAGCGGCTTCTTGTGCAGAAATTTCACCCCGAACTACCCGCAACGCATTGGTTAGTAACGAAAATGGTGCTGTTGTCGCTACACCAATGGCTGCTCCAAGGGGCGCGGCTTTAACGCCTGCTTCAACTGCACCTGTTAGGTTGTCAAAATGTCCTTTGGCATTTAGTCTCATTTGCTCCTGTGGAGTCATAGGTTTATCGCCACGGGCTAAATTATCTTTGGCGTTTTCCCACTCGATATTTTTGGGATCGTTTGAGCCACCTTTGCTGTGGGGTTTGATGTGACTAGCGTGTTTATCTGATAAGTATTTTTGGATATTAACATCAGTAGATTTGCCATTAATCCCTGCTCTTTGAGATGGGGGGATTTTATCTAACATTTCTTGGGCTTGCACTCTGGTTCTTATCGGATCACCAGGCCGAATCCCACCTTTATATAATCTACGGGCTGCACTTAAGGATAAATCTTGTAATTGGGCGTGTTGAACGTTAATGTTGGCAGCAGCGTTAAAAGCGGAATTACGCTCTTGTTCGTTAGACATGGATAAACAAATATATTGTGATGTATTACGTTTTTTTGCTTTATACCAAAGCATGGTATTAGCTTATTTTCTTATAGTTCCCGTTTTGGCATCAGATGCGATCGCCTCCGATGAAGTCATGAGCATCTTACATCTGTTAAATTTTGGCGCGATCGCATCACCACCATCCAAAAAATTAGCTATGGCAAGCGATGAAGTATTTGATACCAAAACAAAGCTTTCTAACCTCTGTAGCTTCTGCTTTTCAATGAAGTGAAGAATGTAGCAGCTTAAACAGAGGATTTATTTACTCTTTGATGAAATTATAAGCATCTTAATTTGTCACATTTTGGCGCGATCGCTTTGAAAACTATAAAAAGGCAATTGAGGATTTTAATCAAGCTCTCCTCATTTTGCCAAAATATGAGAACAGGCATGAAATATCAATTCTATGTATTTTGCTGTGCAGCAATCTGGACAGCTTCTATATCAACATTGAGGTGTTGAGCAATCTGTTCCATACTCATCCCTGTTTTTAATAACAGAGGCACGGTAAGTTTCAACATTTCAGCTTTCCGTTCTTCTCGACCTTCGGCTTTCGCTTCTTGATAAACCCTTGTTTGTTCCAAAGTCAGTCCCAGCATAGCTTCAACTTCCTCATTCTATGTGCTTGACTGTGCAGCGTTCTGGACAGCTTCTATATCAACATTGAGGTGTTGAGCAATCTGCTCCACACTCATCCCTGTTTTTAGTAACAAAGGCACGGTAAGTTTCAACATTTCAGCTTTCTGTTCTTCTCGACCTTCTTCTCGACCTTCCTCCCGACCTTCTTCTCGACCTTCGGCTTTCGCTTCTTGATAAACCCTTGTTTGTTCCAAAGTCAGTCCTAGCATAGCTTCAACTTCCTCTCTACTCAACGAAGAAAACTTATAAACGGCAATTGTGGTTATGATGTCTAGTATTTCGTTTTTCGGCAGTGTGTCCGTTTCTTCTAATTTTACTCGCTCAATTAATTGCTTTGCTTGCTCCGCCATCACTTCATCCGATGCTAGAGTCAACTGCATTAAGTTGATACCTATTGGCTGCTGATTAGTCGCGCCTAACTCATCTAAATAGATTCGCTGTACTTGGTCGCTGTTGAGAAATATTCGATGAGTTTTTTGATCGCTTGGTTCCAGAGAGCGTGATGAAAAAATTACCACACAGAACCAGTCATCGTACTGAGAACGATTCCGGTTCAGGTACATCAGCGACTCGGTAAAGAACCGATGGTACAGGGCTTCATCTTTTTGGAATTGAACTTCAGCAAAAAAGATTATCCTGGATGTTGCATCCTCTGGAGGTAAAAACACACCATCCATGCGAAAAGCGGTTTCTTTGACTTCAACTGATTCAAATCGATAGTTTTGCCCTTGAAGAGGAGGATTATCAACCAGTTCAAAGAGTAACCCAGGAAAGCGCTTAAAAATTTGATAGTAAATAGAGTCTCGTTTCACTACTTCATCCTAAAATTCTCTTGTTATGCGTAGGCGTAGCCCGCACTTCGGCTGCGCCCTTCGGCTACGCTCAGGACAGGCTCAGTGACCGTCGTAGACATCGCAAATTACGCTCAAGCCACAAAGATTAATCCTAACTTGGCTGAAGCTTATGCTAATTGGGGAGTATAACTGCTTGCTAAATAACTGCAATCGTAACTTCCACTTTTCGTTCGCTGATTTTGAGCAGCTAGGGTTTATCTTTATTTAAATAAGAGAGATTAAATCCTATAAACCATACAAAAAAGTAGCTATGGCAAGCGGTGAAGTATTTGATACCGAAAAAAAATCCCTATCTGTGCCAAGGGTAAACCTGCTAACCATGTTCCGGTTGGGTTTATTTCAGATGGGGTTGAGTATGATGTCCATTTTGACTCTGGGGGTACTCAACAGAGTCATGATTCAAGAAATAGCAATTCCGGCAACACTGGTTTCAGTAGTTCTAGCACTGCCTTTATTTGTTGCTCCTTCCCGTGTCTGGTTCGGCCAGATTTCCGATGCCAAGCCGTTATGGGGTTCCCACCGCACAGCTTATGTTTGGGTGGGCGCGGCAATATTTGCGATCGCAGCATTTTTAGCTGTACAAGTAATGTGGCAGATGAATCTTGCTGGAAATAGTGCAGGTACTTGGGTGTGGACAACCCAAACAATCGGCTGGACAGGACTTTTGGCTTTAGTTTTTGCTGTCTACGGTCTAGGAATTTGTGCTAGTGGTACTGCCTTTGCTGCTTTGTTGGTGGATATATCTGAAGAAGATAACCGTTCCAAAGTAGTTGGTGTGGTTTGGTCGATGCTAATGGTGGGGATTATTGTTGGGGCGATTATCAGTGCCAGTTTGCTGAAGCAGTTAACGCCAGAAGCAACTGTAGAAACCTTACAACCAGCAATCAACCGATTGTTTACTATCGTCCCAGCAATTGTATTTGGTTTAGCGATCGCAGCCACATTCGGTGTAGAAAAAAAATACTCCCAATACTCAACCCGTTCCACACTGGTGAACCGAGAAGACAGCATTACTCTAGGCAATGCTTGGAAAATATTGACAGCTAGCCCACAAACAGGTATTTTCTTCACCTTTTTATTGGTGATGACTATCAGTTTGTTTATGCAAGACCCAATTTTAGAACCTTATGCGGGTCAAGTCTTTAAAATGCCCCTAGCGGAAAGTACCAAATTAAATATTTTTTATGGAACGGGTCTACTGATTGCCTACGGCGTTACGGGCTTTTACATTGTTCCGCGTTTAGGTAAGCGCAGAACTGCACGTTTCGGCTGTATGTTGGTAGCATTCTGTGCAATATTGCTAGGTATATCAGGATTCACAGCTAATGCAGCAGTTCTCAAACTAGGTTTGGTATTGTTCGGTTTAGCTACAGGTTTCTTAACTACAGCCGCAATTAGCTTGATGTTGGATCTTACCGCAGCAGAAGCCGCAGGTACATTTATTGGGGCATGGGGATTAGCACAGTCCCTTTCTAGAGGTGTGGCGGTGGTAATCGGAGGTACAGTTTTGGATATTGGACGCAAGCTTTTACCAAGCCTAGAGTTAGCTTATGGACTGGTATTTGTTCTGGAAGCCGTAGGAATGGTGCTGTCGATTTGGTTTCTGAATCGGGTGAATATTACAGAATTTCAAACAAGTACCAAGCAAGCGATCGCTTCAGTTTTAGAAAGCGATTTAGACTAAACTGTATTGGGCATGGGACAAATGACAAATGACCAATGACCAATGACCAATGACAAATGACTATTAACCAATGAATGATTTTTGGACAACAATTCTTGATTTTGCCCAAACTACCACTACGAGAGTGGGCAAGCAGCTAATGCAAGATTTTGGGCAAGTCCAGGCTTCCCAAAAAGCTGATGGTACTTTGGTGACGCAAGCAGATAAATGGGCAGATCAGGAAATTCGGGATGCGATCGCTTCTACTTTCTCTGGTTACGGCATTTTGAGCGAAGAGAGCGATCAGTCATTTCCCGGTACTGAGTGGTGCTGGGTAATTGATCCTCTTGATGGTACAACCAACTTCACACGCGGCATTCCCATCTGGACAATTTCTCTGGGTTTACTATATCGAGGCACGCCCATTTTTGGGTATGTTTACGCACCAACTTTAAATCAAGCTTTTCATGGTTTTTGGCCGGGTTCATCTGGGTTAGCAACGCCAATGGGAGCATTTCTCAACCTCCACCCCATCCATACTAGTATTGATAGTCCCAGCAACAATCACTTTTTCAACCTCTGTTCTCGTAGTACCGCAGCTATGAAAAACGGCTTTCCCTGTAAAATTCGGATGTTGGGTGTGGCTAGCTATAATTTCTTGACAGTTGCTACTGGGGCTACTCTAGGTGGTATTGAGGCGACACCAAAAGTTTGGGACTTAGCGGGAGCTTGGGTAATTGTCCAAGCTGCTGGTGGGGTCTGGTCATCGCTTAAATCAGAACCGTTTCCTTTGTCACTGGGAGAAGATTATAGCGATCGCTCTTTTCCCACCCTTGTAGTTAGTCGTCCCGAATTAGTTCAGGTATTTCAACCTTTTCTCGAAGGTGTAAAAATTTAATTTGCTGCATTACTATACTTGGAAACAGTGATTTTATCAACCAGTATAGTCAATGGCGGCACATCGATATTAAACTTAACAAGACCCTAGTCAAACAAAGAATTTAGTATAAATGAAGCTGGTAATAATCCTGATTTAAGCGCAAGACCAGTGTAGTTATTAATTTAAGTACTGCTGTGATTTTAATTACACTGGTTAACTTAATATAATTTTATGTTATCTAATCTAGATTTAATTCGAGAGTTTGTGCAAAACTCTATCCAGAAAAAAGAAGTTTTGTTGTCAAATCCTGCTTTGACAGCGCAAACAGTGTATAAAACAAACCAACTAACAGCGAAATCTGAAGGCGTGATTGCCACCGCTCAAATATCTAACACCTTATCTGACTTCTTGATTTCTCCAAAATCATCCCAGTGGGAATTGATAAATCAGGTATTAGCAGAATATGCTTATCTCCTCAAAGGAGAAGTAGATAGTCGGGGTTACTATCAGTATCAATACTGCGAAGTTCCCAAAGGTTATCAGATGCACTGTACTAAATCTGTACTTATATGGCGAGCTTGGTGGAAATATCGCAAGTATACTTCAAGACCAGGCATTCCTTTGGAACTTCTGATTAGAACACGAGATTCATGGTATCCAATTAGAGATTTAGTTATTAGCGACGGACTTCTCTATATCAAAACCTTGGGAAGTGAAATTGCACTTAGCTCAGATGACTTGGTTACTTGGTTAAGCAAAGTTGATGTAACCAAAATAAAAGAAATACCTTCTACAGAGACATAGGTATGGTTATAGGGGTGCAGATGTACGTCGGTATATATTAGACCTGTTGCAAAAGAAACTTTTGCAACAGGTGGGTAAAGGAGAAAGGTTAAAGGGAAAAGGTTTTTCTTATTCCTTTCCTCCTTACCCCTTACCCTTTTCCCGACAAATGCCAAGAAGTCTATTTTATAAAAATTTTTCAAAGTAGTATGACAATCTAATTAGGCAAAGGACGTGAAGAGCAATGAAAGGACTTTGGCTCGAAAATAATCAGCTGCAACTACGCACGGATATTCCCATTCCTGAACCACCACCGGGAGAAGCCTTAGTGCGCGTCTTACGTGCAGGTATTTGTAACACTGACCTAGAACTACTCAGAGGCTACTATCCCTACACTGGTATTTTGGGGCATGAATTTGTTGGCGTGGTTGAAAAAGGGCCAGAACACTTAGTTAACCAACGCGTAGTTGGAGAAATCAACGCTGTGTGTGGGCATTGTCGGTTTTGTCACAGTGGACAACCAACTCACTGCGAAAATCGCACAGTTCTAGGTATTGTCAACCGGAATGGAGCCTTTGGTGAATATCTCAGTTTGCCGATGGAGAACCTGCATCCCGTACCTGATAATGTGCCGACAGAAGTAGCAACATTTACCGAACCTATAGCAGCAGCTTTGGAAATTCAACAGCAAGTGCCATTGCGTCCAAGCGATCGCGTGCTAGTGGTTGGAGATGGCAAATTAGGACAATTGGTAGCCCAGACGCTAGCCCTAACTGGCTGTGAACTCTTAGCTGTGGGGCGTCATCGAGACAAACTGGCTAACTTAGAGACACGGGGGATAAAAACGAGTCTAGCCGACGCTGTTACAGATGGATATTTTGATATCTCAGTAGAATGTACTGGCAACCCTGAAGGGTTTGCGATCGCCCGCCGCGCCCTCCGTCCCCGTGGTACGCTTGTACTTAAAAGTACGTATGCTGGCAACCTCAGCCTAAATGTTTCTTCCTTAGTAGTGGATGAAATCACCCTTATCGGCTCCCGTTGTGGGCCCTTTACACCAGCCCTCCAGCTACTAGCCACAGGACAAGTTGACGTGCAACCCCTGATTCATGCCACCTACCCCCTCATTGAAGGGCTTGCGGCTTTTGAACATGCCCAGAGTCGCGGTGTTTTAAAAATATTGCTGAATATTAGTGAATAGTTATTGAATATTGGGCATCTTTCCCAATCCCCGGCCCCCAATCCTTAATACAGATAGGGATTCGTCTTCGGTTGATAGTCCAAACAATTGATTGCTTCTTCTGTATTGGCAGTAGATGGGCGTACAGTACATTTAAGGCGGTAATTGTCAGTAAAGAATTGGCAACCAGTACAGGGTATTTGATGCATTTGCTTGGCTGTAGCCACGCTATCTCGCGCCGCCGTCCAGAGACTCAACATAACGAGAATAGTTACAGTCCAAGCAGTGATAAAGCATATTGGGATTAGCAAAGGTTGAATCGCGTGAATCAGGAAAGATATAAGTTCTAACACGGCATTTTCTGATACAAATTAGGAGTTAAAAGTATATTAACTCCTAACTCCTAATTGATAACTCTACTGAGAAGTATATTAAATGCCAGCATGACCCAGCGCTAAACCTGTTACCAGCATTCCCAAAACAAGAAAAGGTTGAGCGCTGGCTTGGTACTTAACATCATTCTTCACAGGGTCGCGCAGAAAATACATATCCTGCAAGGTGATTTGCGGAATGATTAAGAGTATTAGTATTGTTGCATACAAATTTTCATGGATGCTGACCAGATAAGCTGCTATCAACCCTTGAAATACATCAATCGTTACTACACAAATCCATGCCGCAGTGGTGATGCCAAACATTACGGGTAATGACTGTAATCCTAACTGGCGATCGCCTTCTACACTCTTAAAATCATTGACAATGGCAATACCCAATCCAGCCAAGCTGTAGAACATTGTCAAAATTATAATTGTGGAATTGAGTTCGCCAAACAAAGCGTGTCCTGTAGACCAAGGTAAGGTGATATAACTTGCACCCAAGGCGTAGCTGCCTAGCCAGCCGTTTTGCTTGAGTTTCAAGGGAGGTGCAGAATAAATGTAGGCGATGAAAGAACCGATGATGGCGATCGCTGTAATTGTCGGGAATTCATGACCAGACCACACATCTAGCGCAAATGCCAAACCATAGCCAGCAATCAGTAATACCCAAATCTGAATAATTACCTGGGGTAGGGGAATTGCCCCAGAGGGAATTGGGCGATAAGGTTCATTGATGGCATCGATTTCGCGATCGTAGTAATCATTGAGAATTTGGGTGTAACCTGTCATCAACGGCCCAGCCAGTAACATACAGGCTGCTACCTTCAACACATTTTCCAGCGTCCAAGTATAGTTACCAGAAGAAGCCGCACCACAGACTACCCCCCAAATTAGGGGAATCCAGGTGATGGGCTTCATGAGCTGCAAACGAATTTTCCAAATTGAAGTTTCCCCAGACGCTGCACCTTTCATCCCCAACATCTGCCTAGTTTTCGCACTGCGATCGGCAGATGCGAGCGCTTGCTCATTGGGATTATTTACCACTGAGTCTAACGCCTCAGATGGGTTAGGGTCTGGGGTAATGGGAGTTGATTCTGACATAAAGCGTATTTTTTTTAGAGTGAGGAGTTAGGAGTTAAAAGTTATGAATTATTGTTTTATTCCTAACTCGTCACTCCTAACTCCTAACTAAATTAAAACGAAATTATCAAATAATTATTCTGAAACTTTGCTCCAGCAACAGGTCTGCCACTCAGAGCCGGGGGTAAGGGAATATTACGCCGCTGATCTCCGGCTTCTACCGTGACTTCTGGCCCATATTGGGTAAGCTTCACCTGCTTTTTGTCAAATCCTGGCAAGAATAAGCGTACTTGACGATTGTGGATGTCTATTTCAATAGGTTTAGGAGCCTGTAAAGCTTGTGCTTCAAAGTTGGGTAGAGCATTTATCAGTGGTTGCCAGTCACCTGTGGACAAGTCGGGAACGACACTCACAGGTAGGGGTATAAATTCCTCTGACAGGTTAACATTTGTCTCGGTAGACACAAGCAGAACACCACCGACAGTTAAACCGATTTGTTGAGCGCTACCCCATAAATAACGAGCGTTTGCTACTTCAATTGGATCTCCTGTAGTCACCAAGAAAGCAGCAAGACGCTTGGGATCGGCCAGAGCGGCTCTCCCCTTTTCTAAGAAATTATTGACTTGGTTAGTGGGCCCTGCAAAGTTATCTGCTGTCCAGTTGATATTGAAAAAACTGCTAATCAGCGGTTGAATCAAGGGCGATTCAGTAATCGTCTTCCCTAAGTCTGAGTTGACAAATAATTGCCGAAATCGCCGAACATACCAACTCAGAGATTCTGGCAAACCCAACATTCGCAGCGTTAAAGAGTCGCCCGTGCCATCGTAGACAATCGCATCATATTTGCCACTGGCATCATATTCGCGGATAGCATTCAGTGCCAGGGCATTGTCCATCCCTGGTAATACTACCAGTTCTTGACCAAAAACGTCTTTGAAGATGGGTGTACGAAGATATTGCGCCTCAAGTTTCTTCACTTCGTCCCAATTGCGTTCTAGCAGTACAGATGCTTGAAACTGGACTGCTTGCAAATTGGGAGCGATTTCCTGAGGATCGGCAGCAATGGGAGTACCTAGCAGGATTTGCAATGTTGGTTCTGCTTGTCCTGCTAGGAGTACGCGCTTGCCTTGACTTGCCAATAATTTGGCGGCGGCGATCGCAATTTTGGTACGAGCGGTGCCGCCTTTGCCCAAAAATGTCAATATTAGAGCCATTAGTTGATTCCTATTTTCACCGCCGATCTTTTCAACTCCAACTTAGCACTCAATAAAGACTCTCAACCTGTGTTTGAAATTTCAGATACCAAGAAAAACTCAAAGCACTACTACACAGGTTTGATTTCATCTTCAAAAAACCAAGTGGAAGTATTGTCGTCAAACAGCACCACTACACCGATACCACGACCATCGGTGACTTTGTAGCCTTGAATGATACCCACTTGTCCGAGTTTTTTTACAATTGGGGGAGAAACGCGATCGCGTAAACGAAAGACTTTAACTTTTTGTCCGATTTCCATGCCTGATTACAATTCAGATAAACCAAGTCTCAGTGTAGCGGAATCCGTGACTCTGCTTTCATAAATTCAGTGTAGATGGGGGAGAGATCAGAAAGAATAACTCCTAACTCCTGACTTAACAGCTTAAATTAAATCAACAACCGAACAAGTACATACCCATGTTTGTCTTTTTTTAATCAAAGCACACCGAAATAGCGATCGCGTAGTTCTTGTGTAGTCTGGGAAGAAGATGGCCGTTATCCAGATTTGATTATTGAATTACTTTCTGAAAGTACGGCTGATATTGATCGGAATTTGAAGAAAAATTTTTATGAAAATCGATTTCACACACCAGAATATTTTTGATTTTCGTCGGATAATTTGGAATTTGCTGGTTTTGAATTGGTAGGCAACAAGAACAAGTATCAGAAAGTTACACCAAATGCGCGAGGATGGCGTTGGAGCGATGTGCTTAAGCTGTACTTACGCGTATAAAAAGATGAGATATGCTAATTTACACTCAGTAGTGATTTAAGTTCCAACACCAGAAAAAACTGCTATTGCGGCGCAACAGGTGGCTGTTGAGGCGCAGCAACAGACATCAGAAACCCAATTGCAGTTGGAACAAGAACAGCTGCGATCGCATCTATTAGCGGAACTCCCTGCGATCGCAAGGAGTTGATCCGTGCGATTCGTTGTTTAGTGAATCACGGTAATCAGTCCGTACATAACTAAACCAGCCCGACAGCAGATTACTGTCATCAAAGGGCTGAACTCTCGGACAGATGTAGGTGAAAGCCCTACCATTCAGACTCAGAATTGACTCCTTACCTGCCCACACCGAACAAGCTCGGTTCTTGTAGAGTGAAGCTGGGAACAGGGCGCAACCAGACGACCGTTGCGGGTTGACACTGGCGCTAACAGGGAGTTCCTACGGCGAAAACGGGTCTAGAAAAGCAACTTAATCCTAAGCAGGGCGCAACACAAATACCCCTGACTCCACTGGAGAATTAATTCCCGCCGTAATTGATCAGTAAACGGCAAGAGTCAAGGGAATCCAGTAGTTGAATTGACCACGCCTAACGGAACTATCAATCTCTCCGAGGGAACGAATAAAAACGATTTGGGAGTCTTGGGGCAGTCGAACCCCAGGTAGGCTAGACGAGAAGCGGAACTCTCACAAATCGGGTAGGACAGACCGTAATTGGTCTGAGGTGTTCAGAATACACAAACTCTAGAAGAGAAAATGATTAGACACAGTAGACATACTAGTGAATCTTGGAGAGCTTTACCGTGGAAGAAATTCCGCCGAAATCTTTTCCGCCTTCAAAAGCGCGTGTATAAAGCTGTTCAAGTTGGAGACAAGCGGAAAGCGAGGTCACTCCAAAAGCTCATTCTAAAATCCACCTCGGCTCGATTTCTTGCAATAAGACAAGTATCTCAGCTAAATGCTGGCAAAAAGACGGCGGGTATTGATGGTAAGAAATCCCTCACTGTTAGCGAACGCTTCTACTTAGAAGAATGGCTAAGAGTCAATAGCGGAGATTGGAAACATCAAGGCTTACGAGAAATCCCCATTCCTAAGAAGGACGGGACTACCAGAATGCTTAAAATACCAACTATCGCGGATAGAGCTTGGCAATGCCTAGCAAAATATGCACTAGAACCAGCACACGAAGCAACTTTCCACGCACGGAGCTATGGGTTTAGAACTGGGCGCTCTGCCCACGATGCACAGAAGTACATCTTTGACAATCTCAACTCCATCTCCAATGGAATAGAAAAACGAGTTATAGAACTCGATATCGAAAAATGCTTCGACAGGATTAACCACTCAGCAATAATGGACGAACTCATCGCCCCCAAAGGCTTAAAACTCGGAATATTCCGATGCCTCAAGGCAGGAGTTAACCCAGAATTTCCTGAACAAGGAACCCCACAAGGGGGAGTGGTCAGTCCTTTACTAGCAAATATTGCGCTCAACGGGATTGAGAGTATACACAGATACCACTACGACTACAAACGAGGTAGAAAGGTAAACGATAAGACTTTAAATAAGTTAATCACAGAACCATCAATCCGATACGCGGATGACATGGTTATTATACTCCGACCCGAAGATGATGCGACAGAGATACTTGAAAGAATCAGCGAATTTCTCCGCAAACGCGGAATGAATGTAAGCCAAAAGAAAACCAAAGTCACCGCCGCGACAGATGGGTTTGATTTCCTCGGCTGGCACTTCAAAGTGCAAAGCAATGGAAAGTTCAGAAGCACTCCCTCAGTGGACAACTTCAAAGCATTCCGTAAGAAAGTAAAACACATCGTCAACAACTCGAATTATGGTGCTACCACAAAGGCTGAGAAATTAGCCCCGGTAGTAAGGGGTTGGAGAAATTACCATAAGTTCTGCAAGATGGATGGGTCAAGGTTCTCCTTATGGCACATCAATCATAGAGCTTTCAAGGTATTTAACAAGGAAACCAAACAGAATCGCTACTCTAGTGCAGAACTAGTTAAAAAGGCATTTCCAAAAGTTCCTTACTCCGAAAACAAGTACACATCAGTCAAAGGTACAAAATCCCCCTATGACGGTGACACCGCCTACTGGAGCGAACGCAATAGTAAGCTCTACGACGGCGAAACCTCTAAAGCTCTTAAGAAGCAAAACCATAGATGTGCTTCCTGCGGCCTAAAGTTCATTGATGAAGAAAAGGTACACCTGCATCACATCGATGAAAATCACGCCAACTGGAAGAGAAATAATCTTGAAGCAATTCATGAGAGTTGCCACGATTACAAACACATGAGCAAAAGCGCAAGCTAAGAACATCGGAAGCTGGGTGCGATGAAAGTCGCACGCCCAGATTTAACTGAGAGGTGCGGGAGGTAATACTCCCCATCGACTCAACCAGATAGCTTGAGTTAAGCAAAAACTCGTGTCCTTAATAAGAAAAGCAGCGTTGCCAGGAAGAATTTATATTTGTAAGAAAAATTGTAGGAAAAATATACTTGACAATCGCCGATTCATTGTATGATCACCAAGACAATTTAAGTACTATTTTCTAGTAATGGTGTATTCTCCAGAGAACACAAAGGTACTTTCATAGGTATTAAGCTTTATTTTTAAAGCCAAATTGGGTGTGTAGCTAGTGAAAAGGAAATAATAATTGTTACAAAAAGTAAGAGCATCTGTACGTAAAGGGGGTAGGTTGAGGCGCATACTGCCAGTGAATGAGCAGTTGTGGGCAAAATTTGATCTGCTGAGAACTTTGGTGCGCCGGGATTTAGAAGCACGTTATAAGGGTTCTGTTTTGGGCAATTTGTGGCCTTTGCTGAATCAGCTATCACAATTACTGATTTACACTTATGTATTTTCAGTTGTGCTGAAGGTAAAGCTAAGTCTCAAAAGTTTGCCGGAAAACAACTTCACCTTTGGTTTATGGCTCTTTGCAGGGTTGCTACCCTGGATTGCTTTTACGGGTGGTTTGATCCAGTCTGCTAGTTCAGTTGTTGGACAACAAAATTTAGTTAAGAAAGTAGTGTTTCCCTTAGCTTTATTACCGCTAGTGCCAATTTTATCAACTTTCATTGAGAGTTCCTTTGGTTTAATAGCACTGATTTTTTTTGTAGCAGCAAGTTCTCATACTTTACATACTACTTTGGCGCTATTACCTTTAGTTTGGATACCACAGTTATTGTTAACGGCAGGGCTGGGCTATTTGGCGGCGGGACTAACAGTTTTTTTGCGAGATATTCCTCAGACACTGGGAGTGATTTTAAATATTTGGTTGTACATGACACCTATTGTTTATCCAGCATCTACAATTCCTGTGGCATGGCGAGGATGGGTATTTTGGTTAAATCCCATGACAGCCGTAGTTGAGGTTTATCGTGATCTAATTTTAGTAGGGGAGGTGAAGCATTGGGGCGAATGGGGTGTGTCTTCTGTAGTAGCAACGCTTATCTTTTTTTGCGGTTTTGCAGTATATAAACGTTTACGTCCCGCCTTTGCTGATGTCTTGTAGTACAGTTTCAGTAGAAAACAGCTTCATCAATAAGCATTAGTGGTAATGTAAACTATGCAGTTTGAGATATCATCAATATACTTCAACAGAGCATACAATGCTTGATCGCTGAGTTAATAATTTCCGATTGATAAGTTTGTGCAGTCTGGAATGTCTTGATAGTGAGTGTGCGGCAGTATGGGTGAGGAAATTGCGATTTCGCTGAAGAATGTCTCAAAGTGCTACAAACGTTATGCCCGTCCGGTAGATAGACTTAAAGAAATTTTGTTGCCTGCTAAAAGTCATGCACAAGAATTTTGGGCATTGCAAAATATTAGTCTGGAGGTTCCTAAAGGTGAAACTTTAGGGATTATTGGTCAAAACGGATCTGGCAAAAGTACTTTACTACAAATTATTGCGGGTACTTTAACCCCTACTACTGGTGAAGTCTATGTGGATGGGCGAGTTTCAGCTTTACTCGAGTTAGGTAGTGGGTTTAACCCTGAGTTTACTGGTAGACAAAATGTATTTTTTAATGGGCAAATTTTAGGATTAAGTAGAGCAGAAATAGAAGCAAAGTTTGACAAAATTGCTTCCTTTGCTGAAATTGGCGATTTTATGGAGCAGCCAGTAAAAACATACTCTAGCGGTATGTTTGTTCGTTTAGCATTTTCAGTAGCAATTAATGTAAACCCAGAAGTTTTAATTGTAGATGAATCTTTAGCAGTAGGGGATGGTATCTTTGTCCATCGTTGCATGGCCAAAATTAGAGATTTTCAAGATACTGGAGGAACAATATTATTTGTATCTCATGATGTGGGATCTGTTTCACGCCTGTGTTCGGAAGCTCTTTGGATTAATCAAGGTTTGATTGTAGATTCTGGGAAACCACCTGAAGTCTGCAAACACTATCAAGCTTGGGTACATGAAGAAGTAAATAAAAGAAATCAAGTAATTAACTTTGAATCGCCAAATCAAATAAAAGAGACTGCCAAAGAAATTACAATAGATGTTAGTCAAATTACAAACAAACAATTAAATCCTTTTACCAATAAACCATACATAGCTTTTTCTGGTTTTGAAAGATTTGGAACTGGTAGGGCAGAAATAAGTGGTATATCAGTGTTAAGTGCAGATAATAAAACTTTGAAACTAGCATATCCAGGGGATGTAATTAAAATCAGAGTCAGCACTTTTATACATGGCAAAATTAGAAAGCCAAACGTTGGGATAGCTTTAGTAGATAGGTTACGTACTGTCTTATCAGGATGGAGTACTGAACTGATCGATTTAGATTTTGGTAGTTACTGGTTATCCAAATCAGAACAAGGTATAACAATCATTGAATTCGAAATAGTTTGGCCCCACCTAATTGGTGGAAGCTATGCATTAGATATCGCATTTGCTGATGGTTCTAATGAAAGTAACGAAATGTTGGATTGGATTCAAAATGCAACTGTTATCCAATCAGCTACTAACGAAGCTGTACATGGATTATTCCAATTATCTAGCACAAAAGTAAGATTATGTGAAGAATTATTATGTACAAGTTAATTGAGAAATTTTTGAAGTCTAAATTTGAAATATGGATAAAATCTTATCTTGAAACTTATTTAGATGAAGCTTTATCCCAAGGTTATTTTGATCAACGTATTAAAGAAGTGAATTTAACTCAATATATAGTTTTTGGGGATTCTCAAAAATTAACATTGTCACCAAATTGTGTTGTCAATAATGCATTATTTAACTTATCTTCAGGAAACATTTCAGTTGAAGAGTATGTTTTTTTAGGACATAATGTTAGTTTGCTAACCGGCACTCACAACTATACAAAATTTGGATTAGAGAGAATGATGGATTTTCCCAAGGAGGGAAACGACATTGTGATTGAGGAAGGTGTATGGATTGCAAGCAACGTAACAGTTATTGGTCCTTGTAAAATTGGCAAGCATTCTGTAATAGCAGCAGGTTCGGTAGTTAAAGGCGATATTCCTAGTTATCATGTTGTTGCTGGTATCCCTGCTAAAACTATAAAACAAATAGGTTATCCTATTCAATAAACAAAAATATTAATTTAGTACTTAATTCAATTGAAAATGAGCAAATTTTAAATAATTTTTGAAACCTTTATTTGCTTAATTTGCAAATTATATATACAAAAAAATGATTTTTTTGGGGTAAAAGCATGAGTTTAAGATATGTACAGTTTGTAGATGCATTAGATTTTGGTGATGCAGTATCAAATCAAGTAATCAGAATTCACCAGATGCTTCTAGAGAAAGGTGAACAGTCACAAATTTTTTGTAAGTTTGCAGATCCTAGAGTAGATAGGTATCGTCTACATTATCCAGACTTTTGCATGAATGAAGATACTGTTATATTACATCACTTTTGTGGCTACTCAGAAATGGCAAATGAAATCAGTTCTTGGCGTGGTTACAAAATTATGATTTATCATAATATTACGCCACATATATTTTTTCATAAAAAAGCAGCATTATACGAATTTTGTAAAAAAGGAAGAAATCAGCTAAGAGATATTATTAATAAATATAATTTAATTTTGGGAGATTCACCTTTTAATTGTCGAGAAGCTAAAGAATTAGGAGCAATTATGGTTCAAGAACTCCCGATAATTGTCCCTAGTTTTTCTACAGCTATATCTGAAAAACTAATTAAGAATTTGCGGTTTGGCATTGATAATATTTGGTTGTTTGTTGGACGTATTGCTCCTAATAAAAGACAAGACCTCTTAATAGATATCTTTGCTCATTATGTTAAATTATTCCCTCATAAAAAAAATCATCTATATCTAGTCGGCAAGTATTATGAAGATGATTCTTACTACAACAAGGTTCGCTTCAAGATAAATAATCTTGGGCTAAACACACAAGTTACTCTTGTAGGTAAAGTTGAAGATGAAGACCTTCCTGCTTATTATAAAGCAGCAGATTTATTTATCTGCATGAGTGAACATGAAGGCTTTTGTGTACCTATAATAGAGGCTTTCAATAATAAGCTACCAGTAGTAGCGTATGCCGGAACAGCAGTTGCAGACACTATGGGTGGAGGGCCTGGCGCTCTTGAAAATATAGATATAGAAAGTGCTGTCAAGCGTATTCATTCAGTGTTTACTAATAATTCGCTAAAAAATGAGCTAGTTTCTCATGGTATTAAACAAGCTTACCGTTTTACGCCTGAAGCTGTACGTCAACGTTTGTATTCAATCATAGATGGAATCACACATGGGAATGGGCGAAAATATCCATTGCGGGTATCTGTAGTTATTTGCACTTGTAATCGCTATGACTACCTGAAAAGATGTTTAAATTATCTTAAAGATCAAAATTATCCATTTTTTGAAGTAGTAGTAGTTAACGGTCCATCAACAGATAACACGCAAGAGCTACTTAAGTTTAGAAAGGATATAAAAGTAGTTCAAAATTCTCTGCGTAATCTTTCTATATCACGAAATTTGGGAATAAGATATGCCTCTGGAGATATTGTAGCTTTCATTGATGATGATGCTTTGCCTTATGATAATTGGATTTCTGAAATAGTTAAACGTTACAATGAATTACCATTGAATGTTGTAGGTGTAGGTGGAAGAACATTTTTCGCTAATCAGTTTAGATTTCAATTTGAGTTTGGAATTGTTGACTCTTTCGGTACTCATGTAGAAGTTTCTTCTAATGATCCTAAAATAAATAATTCAAAATATTATCGTCATTTATTAGGAACTAACTGTTCTTTTCGTAAAGATACTTTAATTGCTATTAATGGTTTCGATGAGCAATATGATTATTACCTTGATGAAAGCGATCTTGCAGTCAGATTACAGCAAGCAGGCGGTGTAATCGCGAATGCCAATCAAGCTTATATTAGGCATGAATTTGCACAAAGTCACAATAGGCAAGGAAAATATAATTTTAATTGGCAAGTAATAGCTAAAAATACTGCTTATTTCGGCATTAAAAATGCGAAACAAACAGTTTCGTTACCAAAAAGAATATGGTTAATCAGTAAAAATCTATTGCGAGAGCGTTGCTTATTTTTTATTAATGCTTGGCGTCAGCAGGATTTGAAACTACAGGAAGCAATTTACTATTCTTCACGTACAGTTATAGGTGCTTTACGTGGTTTCTATGACTCTTGTTTTCCACGGCAGCTTGCAAAAAAATTGGATGATATAAATTCTCTTTTCCTTCCTTATATAGAAAATCAGAATGATCAGGAAAATATAGAAGCTAATCTATTTGAAAATAATAAGTTACATATTTTGATTGTTTCTCAAGAATTTCCTCCTAATTCTTTTGGGGGAATTGGAGCATATAATCAAACTTTAGCTAGAGAATTAATACAAATGGGGCACGAGGTTACTGTTATTAGTCGTGCTTCCAGAGATTGCATTGATGTAATTGGACCATTCACACATATCCAAGTAGCTACTGTAGAAAATTCTGATTGTATTCCGGAATCACCTATTCTTTCAAAAAATATTGCTTGGGCAAAAAAAGTGGC
Organism: Nostoc sp. DedQUE09; assembly: GCF_034530915.1. NCBI lineage: Bacteria > Bacillati > Cyanobacteriota > Cyanophyceae > Nostocales > Nostocaceae > Nostoc > Nostoc sp. DedQUE09. Next base: position 18,076 of record NZ_JAVRCE010000025.1, on the reverse strand, counting down.
ACGGATAGCTCAAGAAATTCATCATCAGCGTCCCATAAGTGCTATTGAGTCTGCTCTGTGGGATTTTGAAGGAATCGGTATATTAATGCTCCGTCCTAAATTTAATGTACCACTGATTGTACGCTTAGTAACTCCACTCGTTGTCTCTATAAAAATGAATGGATGGCAAATGACTGAGGATTTGAAGCAGTGTGTGCAGATGGAACAGGAATTAATTCGCTGTGCTGATACTGTTATTGCTATTAGCAATAATATTAAAAACAGCGTTGTATCGAATTATGATTTAGCTCCTGATTATCGTTGGCTTGTCCAGCCTTTGGGGGTACAACCTTGGCCTGCTTATACAAGCGTCACTAATTATGGTGAACTCCCTAAAGATTTAAAGCGAGGAACTATACAAATTCTTTTTGTTGGTCGCTTAGAACCAAGAAAAGGTATTGATGTATTCCTTAAGTCCTTAAAACTTGTGATGCCTAAAGAGCCGAAAATATTTGTTTGGATTGCTGGTGCAGATATCGGAGGCTGGGAAGAAAAAGCACGTCAGATACTAGGTGAACACGTATACAATCGTGTCCAGTTCTTGGGTATGGTCTCTGAGGAAAAACGTGAGTTACTTTATGCTAACTGTGATTTTCTTGTGTTTCCCTCCCGTTATGAATCTTTTGGACTAGTACCATTGGAAGTAATGGTTCATGGTAAACCTGTTATTGGCGCAAGGGCAGGAGCAATACCAGAAGTAGTACTGGAAGGAGAGTGCGGACTTCTCTTTGAACCTGATAATTATCAAGAGTTGGCACAAAAAATTCTGACTCTCGTCAATGATTCTAATCTAAGATGCCAGTTGGCTAAAGGGGCAAAGCAAAGAGTAGAAATTCTTTCAGCTAGAAACATGGCAAAAGCTAGTGTTAAGGTTTACCGCTCTCTTGTTAATGCAGATGTTCAAATGCAGAAGCTCGATAGCCAAATTATCCAAAGATTTCAAAATAATATCTTGTCCGTAGAGGTAGAAGAAGATATGCAAAATAATCATACAACTGATGCTGAATTGATAAACTATCAACCAGAGCAATCAGTTTTAAAACAATCTGATGACTTGAGTATACGTTCAGATTGGAGTGTAACAAAGCCTCAAATCATTAGTTGGGGATGGCTTAACTCTATTTTTAATGGTTTTGTAGTTCCTAAAGCTGTAAACTTTATTAATTCTGTTCTATTTGAGTCTATGCAAAGGCAGACTTACATGAATAATGCTTTAATTTCTAATAATAAAGCTTTAGAAAATGAGCTAAATATCCTAAAGAAAAGCATTGCTGATGACAAAAAAAATATCGAACATTTATTGACTGCAAATCAAGAAAGTATACAGAAAATTATTATCGATGGCAACAAGGGTGCTGAACATTTGCTAGGCGAACTTCATGAAAGTATTGAAGATGTAAACAAAGGCGTGGAACATCAATTAGTTACACTTCATGAAAGTATTGAAGATGTAAACAAAGGCGTGGAACATCAATTAGTTACACTTCATGAAAGTATTGAAGATGTAAACAAAGGTGTAGAACATCAATTAGTTGCACTTCATGAAAGTATTGCGGGTATAAATAGGAGTTTAGAAAGTAAGTTAGCTGTACTTGTAGCAAGCATGGAAGATGAAAAACAGAGCATGGTGAATGCGCTGGTTGAATTAAAAAAGCTTGTATATGAAACGCAGAATCTCACAGCTATTGAAAATGAAATGAGTAGAAGTGAGTTTATTTATCAGCTGAAGACCCAAAAAACTCCGGAAGCTACAATCATTGCTCAAGAAAAAATCGCTGCTAACTTACATAATTTACGCTTAAACCTAGGTTGTGGGCAGGTAGTTATACCAGATTATATCAATGTAGATCAAAGGGAATTACCTGGAGTTGATGTTATCTCTAATATTGGAAATTTGCCATTTGATAAAGGAACCGTTGCAGAAATATTTAATTCCCATGTTATTGAGCATTTTACTCAGTATGAAATTACTAATCATATCTTACCTTACTGGTACGAACTGCTAAAAGATGACGGTAAAATAGTGATTATTTGTCCTGATGCTAAATCGATGATACTTGATTATGCAAATGGTCAATTTACTTGGGATAATTTGAGGAAAGTAACCTATGGTTCTCAAGATTATGAAGGTAATTATCATTTCAATATGTATACTTCCGAATCTCTCTATGAAATTCTGTCAAATTGTGGATTTAGAGATGTAAAAGTTGTTGATACCAAGCGGATTAATGGCTTGTGTTATGAGATGGAAATTCATGCATTTAAGTAAGTTATGATATGTGAATAATTGGGATTACAAATTTCGTTTATTACAACATAATTACGTACATGAATTACAATCAGTTGTCTGAATTAAGACATTTAGCCTTGCCCCTGATACTTTTAAGGAATCTAACATTTAGCGATATATCGCCTCAATTACTCCATCAAACTTAGATATGATGCCTTTAATATAGATTCCGTTTAAGAGGCATCTTAAAATGTCAGTATGGTAAAGGTTTATTTTTCCCAAAAGTAAAGTTGTTAAAGTGACTAAAAAGGCTCTCATCACCGGATTAACCGGGCAAGACGGCTCTTATCTTGCTGAACTTCTCCTAGCTAAAGGCTACCAAGTATTTGGCTTAGTCCGTCGCTCAAGTTCCAGTAATCTTGAGCGTATCAATCACCTTTCTGGCAATATCCAAATCCTTTCTGGTGATCTTTTAGATCAATCCTCTTTAATGGATGTGATTGCCGAAGCTCAACCTGACGAAATTTATAACCTAGCCTCCCAAAGTTACGTTCCTCTCTCTTGGACACAACCTGCTCTGACTGCTGAATATACAGCCCTCGGTGTCTCTCGCCTTTTAGAATCTATTCGTCGCTGCAAACCTGATGCCAGATTCTATCAAGCATCCAGTAGCGAAGTTTTTGGTCAACCCGACGAATCACCTCAAACCGAACGCACTGCCTTTCGTCCCCGGAATCCTTATGGTGTTGCCAAAGCTTATGCTCATTGGATGACTGTCAACTATCGGCAGAAATACAACCTTTACACCTGTTGTGGTATTACTTATACTCACGAATCGCCTCGACGTGGGACAGAATTTGTATTTCGCAAAATCACGCACGCAGTTGCCCAAATTAAACTAGGTTTGGCAAATGAATTAAAATTAGGCAATCTAGATGCTCGCCGTGATTGGTGCTACGCCAAAGATGCTGTCTACGCTATGTGGTTGATGTTGCAGCAGGAACAACCCGATGACTACCTCATTGCCAGTGGTGAAACGTACTCTGTTAAAGAACTTGTTGAGTGTGCTTTTGACTGCGTTGGGCTTAATTGGCAAGATTATGTCTCGGTTGATCCCGCTTTTTATCGCGCTGATGAATCAGTGCAGTTAGTTGGTTGCATCGATAAAATTAAAAATGGAATAGGTTGGCAGCCTCAATACTCTTTTAGTCAATTGGTCGAGTTAATGGTTGATTATGACCTGAAGAAATTAAGCAGTTAGCTTTTTAGTTTCTTCATCATAAATGACCATTAACTTGAAACTAGGAAAAAAGCAAAATAGCTTACCTAAGAATGTAACTACTAAGTTTTTTAGTTATGGCTTTTCTTGGGTAAGTTTTTTAAGTAAAAAAATATTAAAAATTTGCATAAAAATAGTTTCAAATAGGTTTTAGGATGAAGATATTTATAGATTGTACTCACACTGCAAAACATACGTATAAAAATACTGGAATTCATCGAGTAGTTCGAGAGCTAACTTCTGAATTATTGCAAATAAGCTCAAACCGCACAGATATAGAAATAGTAGCGGTTATGTTTGATGGTAGTTTTATGCGGAGGGTGACTAATCTTAATCAACAGCAAAACGACCATTTGATCGAGGTTAACAAATATCTCGCTCTAACTAAAATAAATATAAAATTTCAAGCTCTGTTTTTGAAGCTAAAAAATAAATTTATCAATTTTTTTTATAGATTAAATCTAATTGATTGGTTTGATTCAAATTCACTAAACAAAAAAGTTTTCCTTGAATTTGAAGATTCTATAATCCAGTCAGGAGATATTTATGTTATAGCTGATGCTAATTGGGATTTACCTAAAACTTACTACCGGTTTTTACAACTTTTGAAAAGGCATAAAGTTACTATTGTAGTTATATGCTATGACCTCATTCCAATAAAATTTCCAGAGTTTTCTTCCAAAAGATTTACTAAAGCTTTTACAAAATTCTACAGCGATTATTCGATTTTATTTGATAAGGTATTATGTATTTCTAAGAAGAGTGCTGAAGATTATAGTGATGCGAAAGTTCAAGGAATATTAGGTAGTAATAATTCACAAATTGTTCAAAGCTTTCGCTTGGGCAGTAACTATTATAAACAGGATTTGTTACTAAGTGAAAAAAATAATATCTTTAATGTAAAGTTGCAGAAATTACTTAATAAAAAATATATTTTAGTAGTTGGAAGCTTAGTACCTCACAAAAACATTAAAACTATTATTGCAGCCTTTGATTTATTGATGAATTCTAGTCAGGATGATGTATTTTTAATTTTCGCAGGTAATAAAGGTTGGGACTCAGAAACTGATCGTTTGATAGAATCTAATAAAATGTATGGCAAGCTCATACAAATACTAGGTTCAGTGAGCGATGCTCAACTAGATTTTCTCTATCAAAACTGTTACTGTTTAGTTCAAGCCTCTTTTTATGAAGGATTTGGATTACCTGTGGTAGAAGCACTTCAACACTGTAAACCTGTAATCGCCAGCAATGGTGGTTCTTTGCCTGAAGTCGGAGGCGATTTTTGTAGATATTTCTCTCCTACTCAACCAACAGAACTGTATGAAGCTTTAAAAGAACTACTTGATTCAGAGATTTACTACAATAATTTGGTAGAGCGCATCAAAAATGAGTATGTACCATTCTCATGGCAAGAATCTGCTGAAGAGTTTCTCTCTTGTTTGTATAATTAAATTCAGTTTAAATAAAAGTTTAAAAATTTGCTGGTCAATCTATCTTTTTTATCTAAGAAACCTACAGGTATCACAACCTACGCTTTAAATATTCTTGCAAATCTGCAATCTCTCAAACTGACATTATTAACTTCACAGTCAATTTCTGGTTATGAATGCTATGAAATTTCACCAAAATTAACACCAGACCACGGCACAAAAGGTCATTTTAAGCGCCTGATTTGGACACAATTTCAATTACCACAAATATATAAAAATCTCAAATATAGTCTTTTATTCTCCCCACTACCGGAAGCACCCCTTTATAGCAACTGTCGTTTTGTCGTCACATCTTTTGACATGATACCGTTGCGCTTTGCCAAAAGCTTCTCACCACTCACAGCCTACCACCGCTACTACACTCCCCAAGTTCTTAAGCAAGCACAACACATTATTTGTATCTCCCAGACTACGGCTAAAGATATCACCGATTTTTACCAAATTCCCGTCAGCAAAATTACTCCAATTCCTTTAGCGCATGATCGCACTCACTTCCATCATCTTAACCTCCCCACCAGCAACTACTTTCTCTACATTGGCCGCCAAGATCCTTACAAAAACATTCAGCGACTCATCAGTGCTTTTGCGGCGTTACCTAACTGCAAAGACTATGAACTATGGCTAGTAGGGCCAATTGATTCGCGTTATACCCCGACTTTAAAAGTGCAAGTTGCTGAATTGGGTGTAATTAATCAGGTGAAGTTCCTTGACTATGTTCCTTACAGTGAATTACCAAAAATCATCAATCAAGCGATCGCTCTGGTTTTTCCTAGTCTCTGGGAAGGTTTTGGTTTACCTGTTCTCGAAGCAATGGCTTGTGGTACTCCCGTCATTACCTCCAATCTCTCTTCTTTACCTGAAGTGGCTGGCGATGCGGCGATTCTAATCGATCCCTACAACACTGGAGAAATTACAGAGGCGATCGCCTGCATCGCCTCTAATTCGGAATTGCGATCGCGCCTTTCTAGTGAAGGTATCACTCACTCTCAAAAATTCAGTTGGGAAAAAACAGGAAAAGCAACCTCCGAGGTGTTATCCCGTTACCTATAAGCTAACGCCAGAATTTAAATGCAATGATTTGGGATTTTGTCAAGATTTCAGATTATCTTGACTAATGACTTGTAATTAATCCTAAATCCTGATGAAAGCACTATGAAAGCACTCATTCTTTCTGGCGGTAAAGGTACACGCTTGCGTCCCCTCACCTACAGCGGAGCAAAACAACTTGTACCAGTTGCTAACAAACCTGTTTTATGGTATGGCATTGAAGAAATGGTTGCGGCTGGTATTACTGATATTGGCATCATTATCAGTCCAGAAACCGGGGCAGAAGTCCAAGGGAAAACCGGAAATGGAGAAAACTTTGGAGCGAACATCACCTACATCGTACAATATCAGCCACTTGGACTTGCTCACGCTGTCCAAGTCGCTCGTCCTTTTTTAGGGGATTCTCCCTTTGTCATGTACTTAGGAGATAACTTGATTCAACTAGGTGAGTTACGTTATTTTCTGCAACAATTTCGTCAACAACAGCCAGATGCTTTGATTCTCTTACGTTCAGTTGCTAACCCTAGTGCCTTTGGTGTGGCTCAGGTGGATGAAACAGGACGGGTATTACAGTTAATTGAAAAACCTAAAATTCCTCCTTCAAATCTAGCATTGGTAGGGGTTTATTTCTTTTCTCACCTCATTTATGATGCGATCGCAAATATCCAACCTTCCACCAGAGGCGAGTTGGAAATCACTGATGCTATTCAATACCTAATTAATCAGCAAAAGCAGGTTGTAGCCCACAATCTCCAAGGCTGGTGGTTAGATACTGGTAAAAAAGATGATTTATTAGAAGCTAATAGATTGATTCTCGATACCTATCTGACAGCATCAGTTGTGGGCGAAATTGATGCCCAAAGTCAGATTATTGGACGAGTCCAAATCGGGGTAAAATCTAAAGTAATTAACTGCACAATTCGCGGGCCAGTAGTCATTGGTAACAATTGTCATTTAGAAAACTGTTTTATTGGTCCTTATAGTAGCATCGCTAACAATGTCACACTCATTGATACTGATTTAGAACACAGCGTTATTTTAGAAGGTGCTAAAATTGCCGGCATCCATCAGCGCATTATTGATAGTGTGATTGGACAAAGGGCACAATTGAGTCTTGCACCCCGTCGTCCTAAAGCCTTGCGATTTATGATTGGCGATGACTGTCAAATTGAACTAACCTGATTTACTTATTCAAAAGAAAAAAGCCACAGTCAAAATCTTATTCTAATACCTGTAAAATACAAGTATTAAATTATTCTCATAATTAAGACTGTGGCACATTACTTATAATATTAATGAGCATTGTACATACCAAAATCCCCGAAGTTATCCAACTCGAACCCCAAGTATTTGGAGACGATCGCGGTTTATTTTTTGAAGCTTACAACCACCAAAAATTTGCTCAAGAGATAGGGATTGTTACGAACTTCGTCCAAGATAACCACTCTTGCTCTAAACAAAACGTCCTACGTGGATTGCACTATCAAATCCAACAACCCCAAGGTAAACTCATTCGGGCGATTGTTGGCACGATTTTTGACGTAGCCGTAGACATTAGAAAAAGTTCGCCTACCTTCGGTAAGTGGGTAGGTTATGAACTCAGTGCTAAAAACAAACGTCTACTGTGGATACCACCAGGCTTTGCTCACGGCTTTCTGGCACTTTCAGAAATAGCCGAAGTTCTCTACAAAACTACAGATTATTACGCACCCCAAAGCGATCGCACAATTTTATGGAACGATCCAGATTTAGCGATAGATTGGCCCCTGAGTGAACCACCAATTTTATCAGCTAAAGATCAAGCTGGTAAATCTTTCAGAACTGCTGAAGTATTTGATTAAGTAGTCATTGGTCATTGGTCATTGGTCATTTGTCATTGGATTTTGTCAGATACCCAGCCTCTTGGGATACCCTAAGCTTACTTTTATGGTGGGCGGAAAAACTTTGTCTTTCATCAGACTAAGGTGATTTCTCATAAAAAAAATACCTCTGTTGATGAGTTTTGACTACTTCGACTTCGCTCAATACAAGTTCGCTCAACTCTCGACTGCTCAGTTGGTTGAGCGGAGTCGAAACCAACGGCTATGGTAAATTTATTACTAGAATTCACCTAATTCAAACCACGTTAAAAAGTGGGCGTGGCTTCTCTTGAAAAAATGACAAATGACAAATACTTCTTTACGAGAGGCTACGCCAACGGCTTCGCGGTAGTTGAGCGCAGTCGAAACTCAGTACAAGTGACAAATGACAAAATCAATTTTGCTGATTGGTAGCAATGGTCAAGTGGGTAAGGAACTACAACAAATCCTCTCATTTTATGGCGATATTATCTCAGTAGCACGCCCAACAGTAGACCTTGCCCAACCCGATACCCTCTGCAACGTTATCAGATCCAAGCAGCCGCAAATCATCATTAATGCCGCCGCTTATACTGCTGTAGACAAAGCCGAAAGCGAACCCGAACTTGCTACCGCTATTAATGCGACTGCACCCCTAATTCTTGCCCAAGAAAGCCAAAAGTTAGGAGCTTTTTTAATTCATATTTCGACTGATTACGTTTTTGATGGCAATGGCTGTAGTCCTTACCAAGAAACCTACACAACTAATCCCTTGAGTGTTTATGGTAAAACCAAACTCGCCGGAGAAGAAGCTATTCGGGAAACTTGCGCCCATCACCTCATCCTCCGCACTGCTTGGGTTTATGGAACCTTTGGCAAAAGTAACTTTGTCAAAACCATGCTGCGACTAGGTGCAGAACGCCAAGAACTCCGTGTTGTCGCCGATCAAATTGGTAGCCCGACTTGGGCACAAGATATAGCGGCAGTTATAGCCCAGATAATTCCCCAGTTAACGCCAGAAATTAGCGGCACTTATCATTACACTAATAGCGGCGTTGCTAGCTGGTATGATTTTGCCGTTGCCATTTTTGAAGAAGCCCAACAACTAGGCTTCCCTTTGAAAGTTGAACGTATTGTCCCTATTACAACTGCCGAATATCCCACACCAGCCCGTCGCCCTGCTTATTCTGTCCTTGCTTGTGGAAAAATTGCCACAATTCTAGGGACTTATCCACCCCATTGGCGACAAAGACTCCGGCAAATGCTCACAGATTTGGAAATTGGGCATGGGGCATAGGGCATGGGGCATTGATTATTCTCCCCTGCTCCTCTGCTCCTCTGCTCCTCGGTCACTGAGCGTAGCCGAAGTGCTGCTCCCCACTCCCTATTTCTTTTGACTTTTTAATACTCCCGTTTCATGTTGTATGGGCAAGACATCTAAAATATCAGTTTGGGAACAATATTTTAAATCTTCGTGACAGTCAAGACGTAACAATCGTTGTCCGTGACTAGCTTGGTGAATTAATCCTAATAAGTTATCTTGCCATTGAGAGTAAAGAGCGATCGCACTAATTACTTCATCGTTACCAGCGAGTTCTTCAGGTGACAGCTTGGTTTGCTGCAAAATACTATGAGCGATCGCACCCGCACAAACTGTATCCTCTAAAGAAAAACTGCCTTCCCAACCGGAACCGACAATCCACACTGTCTCTGGTTGCTTATCTAAGAGAAATTGCACCACCGCCGCCCGGTTAATCAAGGCTGCTGCTAAGACATTTGGGGAGTCTTGTACCCTTTGTAAAGCACGAGTGCCGTTTGTGGTACTGATAAACAAACGCCGCCCTTGCACTAATTCTGGTGTGCAGTCGAGGGGAGAGTTTCCCAACTCAAAACCAGCTACTTTCGCGCCGCCGCGTTCTCCAGCCCGCAGACGTTTTTCAGGGGGCCATTTTTCGCTAACTTCAATTAACTGATCTAAATCGCTGAATACTTGTACAGCTTCGCCTCCAGATGCCAAGACAGTCGCTATTGTGCTAGTGGCTCGCAAGACATCGACTGCGATCGCACATTCTGGCGCTTTATCCGTTGGAGTCAATTCAGGAGTGTGGTATACGAATAACTTCACGGGCTGGATACACCTGTTTTAATACTACTGCCGCAAATAACATTCTACCTAGTTGGTGTCACTAACTATAGTCACAATTATTCGCAAACAATTTTTTAGCATTAAATATGCACAATGTAGCCAATTCAATACAAAAATACTCAAAAAGTCTATTTTTATGCTTTTAGACTTTCATATTTGCTGCACTATCCTGTAATCTAAAACAAGAATAGATTTTCTCAAGCTGTATTTGGCATTCCAAGTTAGCACCACTACGCATCCTGACTAATGCTTGGCCAAATAGAAAGTAAAATTTTTACCTTTACTCCGCTCATCCCAAATCGAAAATCGCTATGGCACCTTTACCCGACTACCGCCCTAAACAACTATCTTTAGGCCCGTTGGAAGCGGAAATTTTAAATATTATCTGGGAACTTGGTTCAGCCACAGTCAAGGATGTACACGATCGCATTCTCGCCGATCCCAACCGCGAATTAGCGTATACTTCTGTCACCACAGTTTTACGTCGCCTCACTGATAAAGGTTGGCTAGCCTGCGACAAGAAGGAGCGGGCATTTTATTGGCGGCCAATGCTGAGTAAGCAGCAATCAGATGTTATCAAAGCTCACGAGCAGTTACAGCGATTTCTAGCGGTGGGGAATCCCGATGTTGTTGCTGCCTTTGCTGATAGTCTGGATGAAGCAGCTAGCGAGCAAATAGCAGCGATCGCCAAACGTATTCAATCTGCACGCCAAGCCAGGGAGGAACAATGATGCATCTGATAATGATTTTGAATGCTTTGGCAGTTGCCTGGTGGTTAAGATCCTCTTGGAATCAACGTCAAGGCAATTGGAGTCGGCGGTGGCAGCGATCGCTATTTTTGTTTCTCTTTCCGCCCTTGCTAATTTTCATGACTGCGATCGCTGTCCTGTTCATGGGGCCTCAAGGACAAATGGGTGGGATGTACACAGGCTCAGTTAGCTATTTACTAGCATTAATTTATTTAGCATTTTTTGCCATTTCATGCATTAAACTTGCCTTCCAGGGTTGGCAGTCTGTAGAATCTGCCCGTAACTGCCCTTTAGTGAATGTTGGCGATAGACGAGCCAGACTGCTGCAAACAGGCGCGTTGTTTGCAGGTCAAATCGGTTTTTGGCAACCAGAATTAGTAGTTAGCCAAGGATTAGTGCAAACTCTCTCACCGGCTCATTTAGAAAGCGTCTTAGCCCATGAGCAAGGGCATCACCATTACAGGGATACGTTCTGGTTTTTCTGGCTGGGTTGGGTGCGTTCCTGCACTGCATGGTTGCCGAATACAGAGCCTTTGTGGGAAGAATTGTTAGCTTTGCGCGAACTCCGTGCTGACGGTTATGCAGCATTGCAGGTAGACCCTCTGGTGTTAGCAGAATCACTTTTATTAGTGGTTAGTAGCGGCCCCGTCTTATCGGAAATTTGCTGTGCTGCCTTAGGTTCCTCTGGTGCAGATCGCTTAGAACAAAGAGTAGAAGCCCTATTAGCACCACCAGAACCAACCCCAGAAGCTCAATTACAATCTTGGCATGGCTTTCTGTTGGCGTTCCTGCCTCTACTGTCTGTGATATTTCATAGTTAAATTGAATTTATAGCAGGGAACAGGCAATAGGCAATAAGCAACAGGCTTGCAAGTATCTTGATATCGGCGTTTTACGAGCAGTTTATATTCTAAACTATATTTCAACTGCTATAAAAAGCTACTACAGCCCAAAGCTGCAACGGTAGCGGCATCGGTCGTGTCTGTAGCAACTTCTGCTTTCCCTGTAGTAACTTCCGCTTTGACGTTTCCGTGTTTCGCGCAAGCTGTAGCAACTTCTGCTTTAACGTTTCCGTGTTTCGCGCAAGCTGTAGCAACTTCTGCTTTAACGTTTCCGTGTTTTGTGCAAGCTGTAGCAACTTCCGCTTTGACGTTTCCGTGTTTCGCGCAGGCTGTAGTAACTTCTGCTTTAACGTTCCCGTGTTTCGTGCAGGCTGTAGCAACTTCCGTCACGACTGTAGCAACATTGGTTATGTCTGTAGCGATGTCGGTTGCCACATCACGATGAAAATTTTGAATATAGCGGTTCCCAATTCATGGAACACAGACCTAACCCCCAGCCCCTTCCCTTCAAGGGAAGGGGAGTAAGATTCAAAGCCTCTCTCCTTTTAGGAGAGAGGTTTGGAGAGAGGTCAAAAATGTACTACACCCAAGCGAGAACCACTATAGGGTTGTTATATTACTCTTCTTCTAGCAACTGTTCTATATATTTTTGCACCAAAGGCACTTGAAAAGCATTGCCTTCTGGAGTCAAAATTTCTTTTCGCGTTAGTTTGCGAATAACACCTTTGTCTTGCTGCGTGGGAGTTTCCCCGTAGATTATCCGGCGTAAGAGAGAGCGTAGGCGTAGCCCGTCGTAGACATCGCTATCTGTTAAACTCTTCCATAATTCCCGAAAATACTGATCGCCTCGCTCAAGCACAACAGGTATAACTTCTTGAACGTCCTGTGCAGTAGCTTTTGCTGTATCAGCTTCTCGCCTATTTCTTCTAATATCGCGGTTTAGCAACTCCACCACTTCATAACACACCAACTGAACGAGATAAGGTTGACAGCGAGTAAGTTGAATAATTGCATCTATAGCAGTTGGTTCATAGATATTGCTGAAGTTCTCTACTGGCTGTTGAATCAAATCGCGGGCTTCTAACTCGTGCAGATAAGTCATTCGCAAAGCACGGGTGTTAATTAGATAGTCACTCCAGTAATAATCAAGTTCAAATAACTCCTGTGAACCACTAAAAAGTAAAATCCACTTGCGTTGATGTTGCAGCAGGTTACGGATAAAATTTAGTGGCGCACGGCTGCTTGTTGCTTTCACTACCTCACCCAGGCGTTCATATTCATCCAAACAGAGGAGAAATTGCTTACCAGGATTCCTGCGTTCTATTTCTCATAACCAAGTTTGCAGCGCTGGAAATGGATCTTCAGCTAGTTTATTGGCATCTGAATTAGGCAAGTATACTTTGCGGGGTAATCGCCGTGCAGCTTCGATAATTTGTTGAGCTAAATTTTTAGCCAATCCTTTTAAGGTTGTGGCTGATGCTGCTCCTTGTAAATCTACCAGCAAAGGTACAATATTTGCTTGTATTCTGTAAGGTATATATTTCAGCGCTGAAGTTTTCCCTGTCCTCCGCCCACCATAGAGTAACAAGACTGGCGGTTGCTCAGACCAGTTGCCGATATCACCTACAGTTACACCAATGAATTGGGGTATCTTACCTAGACGCACTGGTAAATCCCAAACTAACCGACGCAGCCATAATTGCCATCGCTGTCCCTTGGATGGGGATTTAGCTTTAGTAAGCTGTTGTTTAAACTGCTGTTTTGCCCACTTGATTGTCTTGCCTTGTTGACGTGCTTCCCACAAATAGGAACCAGCTAATTGCAACTTGTAAGGATGACGATCGCCCCATTGCTGGGCATAATTCTGTTCGTCTACACTCAAAGCAGCACCATTTGTAGAGCGAGTTGGTAAGCGCGACAGTTCAATAGCCTCATCTGTAGTTAGTTCATTCAAATAAATAGTGTGACCAATATTGAAAAAATTAGAGACAAACCGATGCTCGTTAGCATAAACATCCAGTTGTTTACGCGAAGCCACCACTAGCATCAAGGCGTTCCTATCCATCAGCGATCGCAAATTGTCATAAAATCCATTATCGAATTTATCGGGATGTTTCAAAAGGCTTTCAAAATCATCCAAACAGAGAACAGGTAGCTTTCCTTGCTGTTTCCATTGCTTAACCGCATCTGAAAATGCTTGACGATTAAGCGGTTTAGTCTTCCAACAATTTTGCAGACTGCGTTGTTGCCATCCCTGAACGTGATTCAGTAAACCTTCCGCTACAGCCTCATAAAAACCCGTTTCAGTTTGGCAATCTACACCCCGTAACGGTAGGTAAATTACCACATAATTACTGCTGTTGTTTAATATTCGCTGCTGCCAGGTCAGAACGAAATAATGCAGCAACGAAGATTTACCAATGTGCTTGTCACCAACTATATTAATACTTGTAGGCTGATCGCCCTTCATCCGAGATGCGATCGCGTGTAATTCATCCTTACGACCGACAAATAGTCTGGGATCTTCAATCATCCCCGCAGCCACAAAAGGATTAGAAGGCAGCGCTCCAGAAGCCATGTAAAGCGTTATCCTAGTTTCAGCAATTTAAGTGCAATCACTTAAAAGAATAGCACTGAGTGCAAAACAGACCCTTGATGCGATCGTTACTTCCCTGAAACTATAGCAGTTCCTAGTCAGGTAAGGTACATCATAGCCCCCTCCTCGCTTGCGGGGAGGGGGTTGGGGGTGGGGTTCTCATAACTTACAAAGGCCGAGAAGCGCTATAGATTAACCTGAGAGCAACCCCTTTAAAACCTTTGCCAAATACTCATACTGCTCAAAAGTATTGTAAATCTGCGCCGAAATCCTTACCAACAGCCGAGGTTTTTCCTGCCACGGCATCACCTGCACTTGAATACCAAACTTATCAAACAACTCATCGTGTACAGACATAAAATCGCGGTTTTCCAAAGTCACAGGCATTGGCACAACTGCCATTGAACCAATCATCTCCTCTGGACAAGGCGGCTGCACTTCCAGCGCTTCACAAAGTAGCCGTCTTCCCTGCAACACTAGCTGATGATTTTGCTGTCTTAATTCTGTCCACCCACCAGGTAGCAAGGAACCCATAAAAGCGATCGCTTCCGGTACACACATATAAGCTGTAGGATCGTCTGTACCTGTCCAGTCAAATTCCAACTGAAAACGGCTTTTATCAATGCGTGGCGAGTTTGTCCCGTGGCTAATTGTTAGAGGACGAATTTCTGACTGTTTATCTCGTCGCACATACAAAAATGCTGCCCCTTTAGGCGCACACAACCATTTATGACAATTCCCCGTGTAATAAGTTGCGCCAATCTCTCGCAAATCGAGAGAAATCATTCCAGGCGCATGTGCCCCATCTACCAACGTATCTATACCCCGTTGTTGCAACTCCTTCGCCAACTCTTGAATCGGGAAGATTAACCCTGTCTGGCTGGTAACATGATCCAAAAGTGCTAATCGTGTTTTTGGTGAAACTCGCTCAATTACTGCTGCGATTACTTGCTGTGGTGAGTCAATAGGGAAAGGAACTTTTGCCACCACCATCCGCGCACCAGTGCGACTGGCAATAAAATCAAGTGCATTGCGGCAAGCATTATATTCGTGGTTAGTTGTAAGTATTTCGTCCTCTGGTGAAAACGTCAGCGACCTTAACACCGAATTAACGCCAGTCGTTGCATTGGGGACAAATACCAAATCTTGGACATTAGCACCCATAAACGTAGCTAGCTGACTTCTGGCATTGTCTAGCAGAGGTTCCCATTCCCTACCAAAAAAGCGTAAGGGTTCATGTTCGAGCTGCGATCGCAGCCTTTGTTGAAATTCCAGCACTTGTTTAGGACAAGCACCAAAAGACCCATGATTCAGAAACGTCACAGCCGAGTCAAGCGACCATAAGTCTCTGATGGATAATCTAGAATCCAAAATTTGAAATCCAAAATTGATAAACTCCCCAGGCTGGATTCGAACCAGCGACCAATCGATTAACAGTCGATCGCTCTACCACTGAGCTACTGAGGATCACTCACGATTTATAATATTAGGGCTAAAAATAGTATTTGGCAAGTACTTTCGCCAATATTTTTTTTAGAAACTTAATTTAGAGAATTATTTGCAGCCAAAATCGATTCAGGAACTTAAGCAGAGACTCTTAGATACTAAATATCTATTACAATCCCATTCGTAATTCAGCTAGACGCTGCCGCGCTTTAGCATCAATGGCATTAGCTAAAAACCTACTCTTAGATTGTTTGCGCGTATGATACTTTTGTCGCATCCGGCAGACAGTGGCTTCCACTTCCCCACAGAGTTGCTGTGCTGACAACCATTCAGCCCCATACCCTTGGATCATCAACTGTTGTGCCCGATCTGATGTAGCAACAATCACACGAGAAATCAAAGATTGGGCTATTTGGTGGCGAAAAGAAGCGCAGGATTTTTCGATATAAGTATCTGCTGTTTGCCCAAAATCAGTGTAATAAACAGATAAAAGCTCAGTAATAATTTCTTTATTACTAGAGCAATTTTGATATTGGGCATCAAAAACTATTTGAGTTGTGTAACCTTGAAACGCACTATAACCAGTCATCGCTTCCACAAGCTCGCCCCGTGCAGCCTCTAGTCCAACGCTATCACGCGTTTTTTTAAGGCAAGGCCAAGCACCTATGATATTGTAGCCGTCCACTAACAAAACGGCTTGGAGTAAGGAACGGGGCATGGTTTTTAATCACAATTTTCTAGAGTTAACAAAATTCATTCATAAGTTTTATAATAATTGATGCATAGTCTGTAACACTATGTTACACAGAATAAAAAATACGGCAGCCTCACAAAACTCAAACCTCAGATAGACACACCAACTTAAAACGCGCCTTTGTTTAAAAGGCGCGTTACAGTTCTTTTTTAGTAGTATTCAGGAGTACTGAATGCAATGAATTTTACTCAGCACTCAGCACTCAGCACTCACTACTCAGTACCTAATTAAGAGGCTTCGCTCTGTACCTCCATCAGACGTTGTTTGAGACGTTCGGCTTCACCACTATCAACCAAAGAGCCTTTTTCTAACAAGAAAGCGCCATCACAGTAATTTAGCTCATCTAATCGATGTGTCACCCAAAGGGCTGTAATACCTCGACTTTTGACAAGGCGGCGGACACCAGCAACTAAATCCAACTGGCTATCTGGATCTAGTAAAGCAGTGGGTTCATCTAATAATAGAACTTCACAGCGACGGGCGATCGCACCTGCGATCGCGACTCGCTGTTTTTGTCCCCCAGAAAGTGCATAAATAGGGCGTCGTTGCAAAGTAAGCAAATTCACCGCCCCTAACGCCTCTTCAACTCTTGCTCTGGTAGCAGCAGGTGGCAACTTTTCTTCCACCAATCCAAAAGCCACATCAGCACCAACTGTTGGCATCACCAGTTGATGATCCGGATTTTGGAAGACAAAGCCAACAGGGTGCAAAACCCGAATTTCGCCAGATTTAGGAGCTAATAACCCCGCCAGCAGTCTCAGTAAAGTAGATTTTCCACTGCCATTTGTACCCAAGAGCATCCAAAACTCACCCTTGGGTACTTCTAAAGAGCAAGATTTGATAACTTTCTCTCCATTAGGCCAGCTGAAATTTAAATCCTTGACCTCAATGCCCACTTGAGCCATTTGTCAACCTTGGTTACTCAGCAGCTACAGCGAAAAAGCCAGGTGGTCTGCCGCCACCAGGGGTTGTACCATCTTTCTGAACAATCTGCACCCCAGAAATTTCACTAGCGCGGACAGCAATTTTTTTCTCTGTCTTGCCTTCGCACTTGAGTTCTACAATGTCAGGATTCCCAGAACGGATTGCTGCCAAAATTAGCTGATAGATAGCCTCAGCATCCTCTGCTGACTTACGTTGTACCGAGATAGGGAAAGCAGTGTTTCTGATGCTTAAATCGATGGTAAACATTTAGCAATAATCAAATTTAACTGTGGACTCATTTTAGCGTCAGCTGAGTGATTCTAGGGAAATGAGGATTGGGCATGGGGCATTGGGCATCAGTTATTTCTTCCATCCATTGCTCTTTTGCCTCTCTGCCTCTCTGCTTCTGATTCCCCATTCCCTACTCTCCATTTATCACCTTATCTGAATCAAAAATTAAATTTTATGAGAAAACCCCTAGAAAAATTAGCAATTTACACCTAATATAATTAAAGGTGTGTAAAAAATTGTAAACTTGGTTAACAACCTGGTTAACTTTCTGCTTATGGAAGGCTTTTATATTGCCATCTATAATACAGATACAACCTGTACTTATAAACATTTGGAGATTTGCTCTAATGACCATCGCAGTTGGACGTGCCCCTAGTAGAGGGTGGTTTGACGTTCTAGACG